>JBDSEX010000212.1:0-5331 GCA_039919835.1 Luteimonas sp. | reverse complement strand
TTGCGCTCACCTGCCGCGTCCAGTTCCGGGCCAGCCCAGGCAGGCGTGGACAGGATCAGGAGCAGGGCGGTCGCCAGGGGGGCGAAGGAGGAGAATTTAATTTTTCGCATGCTTGCTCAAAACCATGGCCCACGCACCGTGGCGCCTCTAGCTCGGCATGTTAATGAGAAGTATTCTCAAACGCAAACATGTTGCCTGATCAGCGGTCGTCGCGTGTCCAGACCGCGCCGTCCTCGATCCTGACCGGAAATTTCACCACGGGCACGTAGGCGGGCGCCGTCAGCGCGCGGCCGTCGCGCACGTCGAATGTCGCACCGTGCAACACGCATTCGATGGTCGCCTCGTCGGCATTGAAGCTGCCGGCAGACAATTCGAAATCCTCGTGGCTGCAGCGGTCTTCCAGTGCATAGAACTCGCCGTCGTAGTTCAGCACCAGGATCGGTGTATCGCCGTCCCACGTGACCTTCGATTCGCCCGGAAGCAGTTCCGAGGTCGAGCAGACGCGGATCCAATCGCTCATGCGGGATCCTCCAGGTGTTTTTCCAGCACTTCAAAGCGCAGGTCATCGCGCTTGGGGATGCCGAACCGCGCATCGCCATAAGGAAATGGCTTGTAGATGCCGGTGCGGTGGTAGCCGCGGCGTTCGTAGAACGCGATCAACTCGTCGCGGATGTCGATCACCGTCATCCGCATCGCCGGCAGTCGCCAGTCCTCGCGTATCACGCGCTCGGATTCAGCGAGCAGTGCCTTGCCGACACCGCCGCCCTGGAGACCGGGTTGCACCGAGAACATGCCGAAGTAGCCGGCACCGTCCTCCTCGCTGACGTGCGCGCAGGCCAGCATCTTGCTCTCTGGTCTCCTGGGCTCGTCGCCTGATCGCGTGTGCGTTAGACCTTGGGCGTGTCGAAGGCCTGCGATCAGGACGCGGCTGCGCGGGCGTTCGATGTCGTGGCGCAGCACGCCCGGGTCGATTCGGCTGCCATCGAGGAAATCTGCTTCCGTGGTCCAGCCCTGCCTGCTCACGTCGCCGCGGTAAGCGCTCGTCACCAAGGCGACGAGTGCGGGGATGTCATCGACGCCGGCGTTGCGAAATTTCAGGTCGATCATGTCAGGCGAGGAGTCTGCGGACTTTCTTGATGGCAGCGGCGAAGGTTTCGATCTCATCGTGCGTGTTGTAGAAGGCGAGCGACGCGCGGCATGTCGCGGCGACGCCGAAGAACTGCAGCAAGGGATGCGCGCAGTGTTGGCCGGAACGCACCGCGATGCCCTCGAGGTCGAGCAGCGTGGCGAGATCGTGGGCGTGTGCGCCTTCCACCAGAAAGCTGACCACGGCCGCCTTCTCTTTCGCCGTCCCGATGATGCGCAGGCCATCGATGCGTTTGAATTCTTCATTTAGGTGCGACAGCAACTCCGACTCGCGTGCCTCGACGTGATGCATGCCGAGCGAATCGAGATAGTCGACGGCGGCGCCCAGCCCGATGTGACCGGCGATGTTCGGCGTGCCGGCCTCGAACTTGTGCGGCCCGTCGTTGAACACGGTGCCGTCGAACCGCACTTCCTTGATCATTTCGCCGCCACCCAGGAACGGCGGCATCGCTGCCAGGTGCTCCTTGCGTGCCCAGAGCGCGCCGGTACCGGTCGGGCCGCACATCTTGTGGCCGGTGAATGCATAGAAATCGCATCCGGTCGCGGCGATGTCCACGCGCCGATGCGGCAGGGCCTGCGAGCCATCCACCACCGTGATGATGCCGCGCCTGCGCGCCTCGCGGCAGATATCCCTGATCGGATTGACGGTGCCGAGCACGTTGCTGACGTGCGTGATTCCGAGCAGTTTCACTTCGGGCGTCATCGCCTTGTACAGCGCGTCTAGATCGAGCTCGCCGGCGGGTGTGATGTCTGCAATCTTGATCGTCGCGCCGGTTCGCTCGGCCACGAGCTGCCACGGGACGATGTTCGCGTGATGCTCCATGCGCGTCAGCAGGATACGGTCACCCGGTTTCAGGCGCGGCAGCGCCCACGAATACGCGACGACATTGATCGCAAAGGTGGTGCCGCTGCACAGGACGAGTTCGTCGCGATGGACATTGACGAACGAAGCGAGCCTCGTCCGTGCCGATTCGTAGGCCTCCGTCGCCTCGCTGCCAAGCGTATGCACCGCGCGGCTGACATTGGCGTTGTGGCGGCGGTAGAAGGAATCGACGGTTTCGATTACTGAGGAAGGCTTTTGCCCGGTATTGGCAGAGTCCAGATAGACCAGCGGCTTGCCGTTGACCTCGCGCGCCAGCAGCGGGAAGTCGGCGCGGACTTGCCCCCAGTCGATTGGCTTTGCGCTTTCTCCGGCTCGCGCAGGCAAGCCTGTAGGGGCGCGTGCGTTCACGCAGCCTCCAGTTCCGCGAGCTTGCGGTCGAGCATCGCGGTCACGGTTTCGCGCAGCGCCATGTCAACGATGACGTGCAACGCCTCGCGGCAAAAAGCTGCCGTCAGCAATCTGCGCGCGTCAGGCTCGGGCAACCCACGCGAGCGCAGGTAGAACATCGCGTTCTCATCGAGCCGGCCGACCGTCGCACCGTGTGCGGCCTTGACTTCGTCGGCATGGATTTCGAGCACTGGTTGCGTGTCGATCTCGGCGCCGTCGGACAGCAGCAGGTTCTTGTTCGACAGGTTTGCGTCGCTGCCATCGGCGCCTGCGTGGATGGTGATGCCGCCATGGAACACCGCGCGGCTGCGGCCCGCGGCGAGGCCTCGCCACAACAAGGCGCAGCTGGTGTCGCCGCCGATGTGCTCGACGCCCAGGCGCGTATCGAGATGGCGGCGTCCGGTGGCGAGCAGGACGCCATTCGCGGTCAGGCGCGCGTTGCTGCCTTCCAGTCGCACGTTCAACTCATGGCGCGACAACGACGCCCCCAGCTCCAGGTCGATGCGGCAATAGTCGGCATGACTGGCCAGCACGGCATCGGTGCGCAGGATGGAGGTGGCCTGCGGGGCGGCATCCTGCAACCGCAGGTGCGTGAGCCTTGCGCCGGGCTTGAGTTGGATTTGCGTGAGCGCGTTGTCGAAATGCGCGTGCAGGCCGGAGGCGATGTGATGCTCGACGATCGTTGTGGTGGCACCTTCTCCAAGTTCGATCAGGTGGCGCAGATGCCAAGCCTGATCCGTGGCAGTGGAGATACCGACGAAAACGAGGTGGATGGGTGCCTTCGCCTCGACACCGGCTTCAATGCGAAGCACGACGCCTTCGTTGGCGAGCGCCACATTCAATCGCGCGAAGACCTCGTCCTGTCGATCGAAGCGACGTACCGGCATGCGGCTGCCATCGCGCACGCCCGACAATGCATGCAGCGTGACGCCATCCGGGATTCCATCGATGTTCGAATGGGTTGGACTGAAGTGTCCGTTGACGAACACGATCCGCGGCGACGGCATGTCGGAAAGCAACCCCGCATCAACGTGTGTCAAAGCATCAGCAGGCGCGAAGCTGCGGCGATCCAGCGCACGCAGTGGCGTGTATTTCCATGTTTCGGAGCGGGCGTGTGGCAGGCCCTCGCGCAAGGCGGCGTCGAGCTGGGCGCGGCGGAAGTCGTCGCGATGCGGCTGCGCGTCGTAGGCGGAGGCGAGGGAGTCGAGCAGCGCGCTCACTGGGACATCCCAAGTGTGCGAGGCCCAAGAACCGTTATCTCCTTACCGGAGGGAATCCAGCGGCTTGAAGATTTGAGGTCGCTGGATCCCCGCCTGCGCGGGGATGACGGCTTCTGGAGTCGTTCCGGAATCACGCTGTAGCCGCCGGAGCGATCCGGTCCTTCACCCACGCATATCCATGCGCTTCAAGTTCCAGCGCCAGTTCCGGACCGCCGCTTTCCACGATGCGGCCATCGGCCAATACATGCACCACGTCCGGCTTGATGTAATCAAGCAGGCGCTGGTAGTGGGTGATGACGAGGAATGCGCGCTCGGGCGATCGCAAGGCATTGACGCCTGCGGCGACGTTCTTCAGCGCGTCGATGTCGAGGCCGCTGTCGGTTTCGTCGAGGATCGCGAGCTTTGGTTCGAGTACGGCAAGCTGGAAGATCTCGTTGCGCTTCTTCTCGCCGCCGCTGAAGCCTTCGTTGACCCCGCGCTGCAGCAGCTTGTCGTCCAAGTGCAACACGGCGAGTTTCTGGCGGACCAGCTTGAGGAACTGCATCGAATCGATTTCGCTCTCGCCGCGCGCCTTGCGTTGCGCATTGAGCGCGCTGCGCAGGAAATAGGTGTTGTTGACGCCGGCGATTTCCACCGGGTACTGGAAGGCGAGGAACACGCCGGCGGCCGCGCGTTGTTCCGGTTCCAGGCCGAGCAGATCGTGTCCGTCATAGATCACCGAACCTTGGGTGATCTCGTACCCGTCCCGTCCGGCCAGCACATTGCCGAGCGTGGATTTTCCCGCGCCGTTCGGGCCCATGATGGCGTGCACGTCACCCGCTTTGACGTCGAGCGAAAGGCCCTTGAGGATTTCACGCCCGGCGACGCGGACATGGAGGTTGTCGATCTTCAGCATTCTTGTGTCCGCAGGGTGGGCCATGGCCCACCACTTGTTGTCGGGATGATGCGAAGGCGGGCAAGGCCCACCCTACGAGTCAGGAACGTTTTCGATGTCAGTCGGGATCGCCAACGATGGGCAGCGAACCGGCGCAAACGTCGCCTTCGGCAACACCCACGAGCCACATGCGCAACTGCGAGATGCGCGCATGGATGAGTCGCGCTTTCAGTCCCGCCGCGCAATCGGGGTACACGCAGCCATAGGCTGTCCGGGGATCCGGATCGGGATAGCGCGCGGCAAGCTCCGCATCGCGGTACGCGAGCCATGCGCGCTGCGCAGCGCGAAGCTTCCGGATGAAGTTCTTGTCCATCGCGTGTTTGAGCAGCACCTGCTGGTAGACCGTATTGAGCTCCCGGTCGGCGGCGGCCGGGTTGGTGCCGGCGTCAGCGTTCATCTCCGCCGACGCCTGCCCGTTTGCCATGCACGCATCGTGGGCGTTTGCAGCCAACGCACACGACGACAGAAGCACCAACACAAGAAGCTTGAGCTTCATCCGACAGCGCCCTCCAGGCTCACTTCCAGCAATTTCTTCGCCTCCACGGCAAATTCCATCGGGAGTTCGCGGAAGACCTGCTTGCAGAAGCCATCGACGATCAGTGACACCGCGTCTTCCTGGCTGATCCCGCGGCTGCGGCAATAGAACATCTGGTCGTCGGAAATCTTGGATGTGGTCGCCTCGTGCTCGACGGTCGCCGACGGATGCTTGACCTCGATGTACGGGAACGTGTGCGCGCCGCACTGCTTGCCGATCAGCAGCG
>JBDSEX010000232.1:0-4305 GCA_039919835.1 Luteimonas sp. | reverse complement strand
GCTCAAGGCCAACGGTTTCACCAAGGGTTATCTGCGGCCGATCGCGTTCCGCGGGCTGGGCGGTTTCGGTCTGTCCGCCGATACACCGACCGATGTGTCCGTCGCGACCTGGCAGATGGGCGCGTATCTCGGCGACGGCGTGCTCGAACAGGGCATTGATGCCTGCGTGTCCAGCTGGCAGCGCTTCGCGCCGAACACGATTCCCGCGGGTGCCAAGGCCGGCGGCAATTACCTGTCGGGACAACTGGTCGCGCGCGAGGCACGCCGCCTCGGCTTTGGCGAGGGCATCGCGCTGGCTTCGACCGGATTGCTCAGCGAAGGAGCTGGCGAGAACCTGTTCCTGGTGTTCGACGGGGCGTTGCACACCACGCCGATCAGCGCCGCACTGCTCAACGGCATCACCCGCAACAGCATCATCCGCCTGGCGCGCGATGCCGGCATCGACGTCGTCGAACGGGACCTTCCGCGCGAATACCTGTACCTGTGCGACGAGCTTTTCATGTGCGGCACGGCTGCGGAAATCACGCCGATCCGCTCGGTGGACGGACGCCAGGTCGGCGCGGGCAAGGCGGGACCGGTCACGCGGCAGTTGCAGGCCTTGTTCTTCGGTTTGTTCGATGGCAGCACGCCGGACAAATACGCGTGGCTTGAGCGGGTGTGATCTGCTGGTGGTCTTGACCCACCATCGCGGCCGGGCGTGATGGGAGCGAGGCGGTAATGCGGTTGGGTGCACGCGGGCCGGTCATCCGCGTTGCGATGTCTCCGGCGCGAAGGTCAACGTCGCGATCACACCACGCTCTTCGCCCGGCACCACATGCACGTTCCAGCCGTACAGCGCGCACAGCCTGCGCACGATCGACAAGCCGATGCCCGCGCCCTGCGAATGTTCCGCATGGCTGCCGCGATAGCCACGCTCGAACAGGCGCGCGGCGTCTTCGGGGCTGAGGCCGGGGCCTGAATCGACGACTTCCACGGCGTTCGACAGCAGCCGCACGATCACTTCGCCCGAGACCGTGTATTTCACGCTGTTGCCGACAAGATTGCCCAGCGCGACGGCGACCGCCGCTTCGGGAGCATCCACCTGCAGGCCGCGCAACCCTTCCACGCGCAGCGTCAGCGGCTTGCCGCCAAGTTGCGCGCGCTGCATGTCGAGGAGTTGATCGGCGACCTTGCCGACATCGCTCATGCCATGGCCGCGCTCGCTGCGCGACAGCAGCAGCAGCGCGTTGATCAGGTCGGTGCACTGCTGCTCGGCACGCTGGATGCGCAGCAACCGTGCATGCATCTTGTCGTCGAGATCGGGCTTGCTCAGCAGCAGCTCCGAGGCACCGCGGATCACCGCCAGCGGGGTGCGCAATTCGTGGCTGACGTCGGCGTTGAACTCACGGTCGCGCTGCACGACCTCGGTCAGGCGCGCAGCGTAATCGTCGAGCGCTGCGGCGAGCTGGCCGACCTCGTCCTCGGGAAAATGCGTCGCCAGCGCCTCGGGCTGCGCGCTGCGTCCCGACAGCTTGAGGCGCCGCGCCAGTTCCGATACGGGACTCATCACCCGCGATGCCGCCCACCACCCGACCAGCAGCGACAACAGGGTGAATGCCAGCACCGCTCCGTAGATCGTGTTCTTGAACTGGCGCTCGCCGAGCGTGGACTGGCTCATGTCGTAGGCCAGGAAAAACCACTGGTCCGGCGTCTTGCGCACCGCTAATTTGTACGAAAAAGGCGAACCGTCGTCGTTGCGGCCGCTGAGGCCGTGGATGCCGTCCGCAAGTTCGTACCAGTCGGGCTGCTCGCCCTTCAACGCCTCGAACTTGTCGCGCGTCACCACCCGCGCATACATCTGCTGGACCGGCAGTTCCGGATTGACCTGTGGGTTGTCGAGATAGCGACGCGCGAACTCGTCGATGTTGCGGTTCATCACGTCCTCGACCAGGTCGTTCTCAACCCGGTCGCGCGTCCAGTTGGTGGCGAACGCGAACAGCGCCGTCAATCCGAATCCGAGGATGACGAACGACAGGATGATGCGGCTGCGCAGCCTCCGCCGGTAGCGCGTGGGCCGCCTCGCCGGGACGGACTCAGCTGCCGGCATCGGGCTCGGCGATGCGGTAGCCGATGCCGTGGCGGGTCTGGATGAACTGCGTCGGGAACGGCTTGTCGATCACGGCGCGCAACCCATGGATGTGCACGCGCAGCGAATCGGAATCCGGCAACTCCTCACCCCACACGCGCGTTTCCAGCTCCTGGCGCGTGACCACGGCCGGCGCGGCTTCCATCAGGGCCTGCAGGATCTTCAGCGCGGTCGGATTCAATTGCAGCAGCTTGCCGCCGCGGCGCACTTCCAGCGTATCGAGGTTGTATTCGAGATCGGCCACCTCGAGCACGCGGCTCTGCACGCCGCGGCCGCGACGCGACAGCGCGTTGAGGCGCACTTCGACTTCCTGCAGGTCGAATGGTTTGATCAGGTAGTCATCGGCGCCGGAATCGAACCCGGCCAGCTTGTTGTCCAGTGTGTCGCGAGCGGTCAGCATCAGCACGGGGGTCTGCTTGCGCGCCTCGTTGCGCAGCTTGCGGCAGACCTCCAGGCCGTCGAGGCCCGGCAGGTTGAGGTCGAGCACGATGGCATCGAAGTCGTTGACCACCGCCAGGTGCAGGCCGGTCACGCCGTCGGCGGCGAAATCCACGGTGTGTCCGCGGTCTTCGAGGTAGTCGCCGAGATTGGCGGCGATGTCCTGGTTGTCTTCGATGACGAGGATGCGCATCAGGCGTTTCCGGAAGGGGATGGGCGTTCGACCGGAACTTCGTGCGCCGGTTCAACGCAGGGTGCGATTCTTGCATAGCGCGGCTCGGGGGCCGGGTGAAACAAGTCGCCCTCATGCCCGCGACGGCTGGAATCCAGCGACCTCAGGTTTTCCCGGCTCAATTCCGACCGGTTCCGCTTTCGCGAGGTGCAGACAAAAAAAGGCCCAGACGGTGAGTGCCGCCTGGGCCAAAAGGTATTGCCCCGATTACCGTAATCCGCTTCGCAACCGGCAACTGACCGATCGGGTGGAGGCAGAACTGCGGTCGGGAAAGCGTACGCGAGGGGCGATTAAATCGCAGTTAACTCGATTGTTATTTTTCGGTTAATTTACAGGGAGGGGCGCGTTTCCGCATCTGTACTGGCTTGGGCGATTTCTGATTTTTGGCAATGTATTCGACGATTTTTCCGGCAATATCGACGCCACTTGCGGTCTCAATGCCTTCCAGACCGGGTGAGGCATTGATCTCGAGAATCAGCGGGCCGCGCTTGGATCGGATCAAATCCACACCCGCCACTCCCAAGCCCAGTACGTTCGCGGCGCACACGGCGACCTGCTGCTCCGCCGGGCTTGCCTTGACCGCCTTGGCAGTGCCGCCCCGATGCAGGTTGGAGCGGAAGTCGCCACTGGCCGCCTGTCGCTTCATCGTTGCCACGACCCGGTCGCCGACCACGAAGCAGCGCAGGTCCGCGCCTTGCGCTTCCTCGATGAATTCCTGCACCAGGAAATTCGCATACAGGCCGCGTAGCGTTTCAACCACGCTGCGCGACGCCGACAGCTTCTCGGTCAGCATCACGCCCGCGCCTTGCGTGCCTTCGTTGAGCTTGATGACGTGCGGCGGCGGGCCGAGCATCGACAGCAGGTCGGTGGTGTCGTCGGGGTTGTCGCCGAACACGGTCGTCGGCAGGTCCATGCCTTCGGCCGCCAGCAGCTGGTGGCAACGCAGCTTGTCGCGCGCACGCAACACGCCACGCGCGGGATTGGGCGTGTAGCTGCCCATCAGTTCGAACTGGCGCAGCACCGCCGTGCCATAACGCGTGATCGATGCGCCGATGCGCGGCAGCACCGCGTCATAGCCGGCCAGCTTGCGGCCTTTGTAGTGCATCTCGAAGCCGTCGCTGGCGATGCGCATGTAGCAGCGCAGCGGATCGAGAACGCGCACGCTATGGCCCTGCTCGCGCGCGGCCTCGACCAGGCGCCGCGTGGAGTAGAGCTTGCTGTTGCGCGAGAGGATCGCCAGTTTCATGTCGACAGTGTCGCCTGTGCGTTTGTCATTTCGGGGCTTCTCACCTGGGTCTGCGTCGACGGCCGTGGAGGAAGGAGACTGCGGGATCGACCATGAACATGCCCGCGATGGCGGTACGTCCCAGCAACATGGGAAACCGCATGCCGGCGCGATCGGTGAGGTTGATTTCTATCTCGCGGGCGCAGCCGGCAAGCGTTAGGCGCGTGCGCAGGAACACCCGGGTGCTGCGCTTGCCGCCGGAATCGCGCACCACGCGCTCGTCCA
>JBDSEX010000184.1:0-3117 GCA_039919835.1 Luteimonas sp. | reverse complement strand
ACCGCGGCGCTGGGCAGGATGCGTACCGATCGCCAGCCGCAACAGCTGCTGCGCACGCTCGAACTGCAGGCGCGCCGCGCCGATGGCAGCGTCTTCCCGGTGGAGATGCACCTCGCCCCGATGGAAGATCAGCGCGTGCAGGGCGCGCGCCGCGCACAGGCGGTCGTGGCGATCCATGACCTCGGACCGCGCCTGGCCTGGGAACAGTTGATGGTGGGTTCGCGCCGGCAATCCGAAATCGCGGTGGCTGCGCTCGACGACGCGGTGATCGTGTGCGACCTCGATGACCGCATCACGCTGTTCAATGCCGCCGCTACGCGCATGAGCGGCTGGACCGGCGACGAGGCTGTCGGCAAGACCCTCGCAGAGGTACTGCGCTTCAACGATCCCGACAGTGGCCGCGGTACGCCGTCTCTTCTGCGCGAGGCCGTGCGCAACAACAGCGTCGTGCGACTTGACAACCGGGTCCTCCAGCGCCGCAACGGTGAGCGCATGGCGGTTGCCGAGTCCGCTTCGCCCATTCGCGACCGTTTTGGCATGGTCACGGGTGGCGTGCTGCTGCTGCACGACGCCGGCGTGGCGCAGGCGCAGTCCGAAGCGCTGGCTCACCAGGCCTTGCACGATGCGCTCACCGGGCTGCCGAACCGCCTGTTGTTGCAGGACCGTCTGTCGCAGGCGTTGACGCAGGCCGAACGCGGCGCGCAAGGCGCGTTGCTGTACCTGGATCTCGATCACTTCAAGCCGATCAACGATACACACGGCCATCCCGTGGGTGACCGCGTTTTGCAGGAGGTCGCCACGCGCGTGCGTGCCGGAGTGCGGGACGACGACACCGTGAGCCGGCACGGCGGTGATGAGTTCGTGCTGCTGCTGGTGCGCCTGGCCGATCCACGCGATGCGGCGCGGGTTGCCGAAAAACTGATCAACGCGATCGAGGAACCCATCGATGTCGATGGCCAGATGCTGTCGATTTCGGCCAGCATCGGCATCGCGCTGTTTCCCCAGGATGGTCGCGACGCGGCATCACTGACGCGGCAAGCGGATGCGGCGCTGTACCACGCCAAGCAGGGCGGCCGCGGCCGCTACAGCTACTTCACCGACATCATGAGCGCCAGCGCCGATGAGCGGATGCGCACCGAGCACGATCTGCGCATCGCGCTTCACAACGGCGACTTCTTTCTTGCGTGGCAACCGCAGGTGCAACTGCAGTCGGCTGGTGTGCTGCACGGGCGGATCGACCGGGTGGAAGCGCTGGTGCGCTGGCGCCGGCCCGATGGCGGGGTGGCGATGCCCGATGAGTTCATTCCGGTCGCGGAAGAAACCGGACTGGTGGTGCAGATCGACGAGTGGGTACTTGCAGAGGCGTGCCGGCAGAACCGGATCTGGCAGGTGCAGGACATGCCGCCGGTCCCGGTGTCGGTAAACGTCTCTCTGGCGCGTTTCGATGCGGCGCGCCTGCTGGGGTACGTGCGAGCGGTGCTGCAGGAGACGGGGCTTGAACCACGCTGGCTGGAAATCGAATTCAAGGCCGCGCAGCTGTTCGCGCACGGCGCGCGGGGGCAGGCAATGGTGGCTGCGTTGAATGCACTCGGGGTACGCGTGGCGTCGGACGATTTTGGCAGCGGCCCGGCCAGCCTGGGGGAGTTGACCGAATACGCGTTCGATACGTTGAAGATCGACCGTGGTTTCGTCGAACGCATCGTCGACGATGCGCAATCGCAAGCCGTGACGAAGGTGATGCTGGGCATCGGCCGGGCGATGGGCTGCCGCGTCGTCGCCAAGGGCGTGGAACGCGAGACGCAGCGCGAAGCGCTGTCGGCACTGGGCTGTACCGGCATGCAGGGCGTGTTGTTCGGTGGTGCCGGCACCGCGGAGGAGTTCGCGGGGATGTTGAGGGGCAATGTGGAGAAAACGGGAGCGGAGTAGACGGGCGCGCAGCGCGTTGCCCACCGGTATGCGACCTGCTTGGCCGCGTTCGCGGCTCGCGGAGGATCCGCAACATGGCGCGCCGAAGAGACCCGCGCTGGTTCAGGACACGAAGGAAACCGCACGCAGGCCAGGCCGGCCTTTCCGGCCTGGCCTGCGTGCCTTGACGACAACCTGCGCGTCCCATGCGCGAGCCGGGACATGCAAGCGCCAGTCAACGCCTAGCGGACGGTGAGGTAATACGTGAACTGATTGACCATGCCGCTCGCGCCGGTGCTGCGGCGGACGATGACATGCCGGCCAAGCGACAGCGGACGGAACATGAAGAAGGTCCCGTTGGTGATGGCAGGTTGCCAATCGGTGGTGATGCACGAATCGAATGGCGCCTGCAGGCTCGGGTCGCCCTTGAGAGAGATCAGGTTTTCGGAAATGTATCTGTAATCGATCGCATTGCGCACAGGGCGGCCGTCGAGGGTGACTTCGAGCGTGGCGAGTTGCGGATACGTCTTGCTGTCGGCAACCAGGAAGTCGTACAGCGATTGGCCCGGGGCCGGCTTGAAGTTCGGATCGGGACAGGGGTATGTGTCGCTGACAATCATCGCCATCAGCAGTACCGCCTTGCCCCGCGGGATGGTGCACGCACGCGAGAACATGCCAGGCGCCGAGGACGCGATCGGCGGCAAGTACCAGACCGGACCGGTTTGCCCGACATCGCAATCCTCGCCCGTCTGGTCGAACAGGGGATTGTGGTCGAATGGTTGCGCGTAGATCCATTGCACGGATCGGTCGGCCCAGCCGTTGATGCTTTTTCCGGAAGGACGTGCCTGTTTCGGATACAGGAAGGCCGGGACAAATCGCGCGTCGTTGGAACCGGGCGTCTGCGCCTCGGCGAGGTTCGCCAGGCCAAATACAAAACCGGCCGCGAGCAACGTAGGGATCAACTTGTGCATGGAATCCTCCAGGGCGAGTGATGACATCCAGTCGGGCTGCAATTCAAGACAATCGGGGACAGATTGTTTTCGTCTTGCCGCTTGGCCGGTGGAGGCATGCTGGCCTGCGCGTCATGCGCGCGCTTCCACAAACTTGCATGGGTGCGCCGCGTGTCCAGGGGACATGAGTAAAACCGACATGTGTGACAGCTCCCGGGCCTTTCCGCTTCCACGAACTTGCTCATCGCGAACGATGCGTGGA
>JBDSEX010000036.1:0-7186 GCA_039919835.1 Luteimonas sp. | reverse complement strand
GCCGCGGTCAACGCGGCCTCGGCCGGCGGCTGCAGCAGCGACGCGAGCGACTGGCCCAGCAACGCCTCGCGGCTGACGCCGAACAGCGTTGCCATGCGTTCGTTGAGTCGCACCACGACACCAGCGGAATCGAGTACCAGGGTCGGGTCGAACGCGCCGGCGAGCATCGCTTCCAGGCTGCGATCGTGCATCGAACGCCACGCCGCATCCTGCGCCAGCAGGTGTGCACCATCGACCGGACCGTCAGCGGCAAACCGGGGCTCGACGCGCAGGTCCAGCGCTCGACCATCCGGCAACTGCAGCTGCTGGCTCTGCGGCTGGCCGCCGAACGCGCGGCGCACGGTCGCGACGACCGTGGCGGTGGCGGCGCTGTCGCCGAAGACGTCCTGCAGCGAGCGACCCAGCACCTCGGCAGAGGTCTTGCCGTGCCACTGCAGGTAACCGGGATTGGCAAACTGATGCCGCAGGTCCGGCCCGAGCGTCGCCATCAGGATCGGGCCGCGTTCAGTGACCGCCAGCAGGTGATTCTGGGCAATGGCCAACGATTGCGCGGTGCGGTCGCCTTGCGCGGCGAGGATGGCGATGACCTGCGCGGCAACCAGCGCCGCGCATCCCGCCAGCGCCATCAACGCCGGCGCCATTTGATGCCCTGCAGCCGGATGGAATCCAACCGTGGCAATGGCCGCGCCTGTCAGCAGGCCGAGCCTTGCGGTCGCGCGCGGACCAATGCGGGCGGCAACCGCGACCAACGGCAACAGGCCCAGCACCAACAGATCCTGCCGCCACCACAGCATGAGCGGGACGGGTAACCATGCCAGCACGGCCCACAGCAGGCGCGGGCGGCCGTGTTTGGATTCGTCACCAGGAAAATCGGGTGGATCCGAGCGCCGGGTCCAGTCCAGCAGGAGCGGCAACGTCGCCACCACGCCGAGCGCGCCGGCCACCCAGATGCGGGCTAGGCCCGATGCGGAGATCGCTGCGTCCCGATGCAACATTCCTCCCAGCACCAGATCCGCCAGCACCAGGCACAGCGGCGCAGCGACCACACCTGCGCCGACCGCCCAGGCAAACGGCCGCAACTCCCTGAGCTCCGACGGTTCGATCCGTTTGGACCGCAGCCAGCGCCATGCAATCAATGCGCCTGCGGCCACGCCCAGCGCCGGGAGCAGCGCGTCCACGGGCAGCGCGCGTGCAACGAGCGCGCCGCCGGCAAACGCAGCGACCGCTGTCGCGCCGTACGCAAACACCCATCGTGGGGTTGATGTCTGCATCAGCAGCACGCCGAGCAGCGCTGCGGAGGCCATTCCCCCCACCACGTGCGTGAACCAGGCATCGCCCGCCAAGCTGCCGACCAGCGCCAATGCAAAAAGACACGCGACCATTGCCGCC
Organism: Luteimonas sp.; assembly: GCA_039919835.1. Taxonomy (GTDB): domain Bacteria; phylum Pseudomonadota; class Gammaproteobacteria; order Xanthomonadales; family Xanthomonadaceae; genus JALYOU01. Next base: position 5,797 of record JBDSEX010000036.1, on the reverse strand, counting down.
AACGGCAGCAATGCCCGCAGTGCAGGCGCGGGATCATGCCTGCGCGCCTCGGGGCGGGCCGGTGGCGGCATCGTGCTTATCCCGATGTCCTCATGGTGTCGCGTCGTGCGCCTTGACTTGGGGGAAGTGGCGGCTTGCTACCGTTGAAGCGTGTTGTGCTGCAAACGCACCGGAGGGTCGCGGTGGATACGACACCGCCATTGTCGTCCTCCCGCAGCACAGGAAACGTGAGCCCGTCCCGGCAATGCGTTGGGATGTGCCTGTTGAAGGCAAATCCTCCATATCGTCTCCCCGACAGGATGAACGCCCCGGCGAGGCGTTGCGTACCCAACGCGCTTGGATGCGTGGCCAAATGCTCAGCTGCCCGGCCCGGCTGGCCCGCCTCCGCTATCGATGTGCCAACGCGAAATCGATGGCCGCGCGCACCGCTGCCACCTGCGCGGCGTTGCATTGCTCGGGCGTGGCGCGAGGGCTGTCGGGGTAGACCTCGGTGGTCGTCTTGTACGGTGCGTCCGTCATGCCCGCACACAGGCCGAGCTGCCGGAAGGCGTACTCGATCACGCCGGGCGCGACCACGCGCGAGCCGATGATTTCGCCGTTGCCATCGGCAGGGGCGATATGGGTGACCGCGGCGACCGCCGCGATCACCGCCTGCTGGAATGCGGGCTGCGGATGCGCGCTGTCGTCCACAAGATAGAAGCCATCGGGAATTTCGCCCGGTTCGGAGGATTTGCCATCGCGCGCGGCGAGCGCGGGGCGAAACTCGGACTCGTCCGAGTCGGTGGTTTCGTGCAGGTCGATGTGCATGAGCACGCGCTCGCGAAGTGGCGCGACCAGACGCATGAGCGCGGCCGACTCCGGCGCCGGACTGTCGTCGCGGAACGAGCGATTGGGGTCGATCGCATCCGGATTCCAGCGATGGATGCGCTCGTAGGCCCACGGGCTGACGCACGGCACGACCAGCAGGTTGACCCGGTCGTCGTAACCCGCCGCATGGTTTTCGAGGAATCGCAGCGCACCGTGGACGCCGCTGGTTTCGTACCCGTGCACGCCGCCCGTGACCAGCACGACGGGCAGTGCATCGCGCCAGTCACGACTCTTGATCGCGAACAACGGATAGGTGTCGACGTCCTGGTGCAGGCGGCCGTATTCGACCACGTCGAAGCGCGAGCGCAGTCGCTCCACGACACTGAGCACGTCCGCGTCATAGCTGCGCTTGCGGGATTGCTGCGCGCGCCATGAGGATATTTCAGCGGGTCCCCATGGACGTCCGGCAGTGCCGATGGGATAGGGTTTCTGAATCATCATGCGGTGCTCTACTCCAAAGGCGACGGAGGCAACCAGGAAAAAAGGCGTTTCCTACCTTACACCGGCTGGTCCGGCAAACTAATCGGAGCATTGAACGCACGCTGGAATCCCGGCGAATCAGCGTTCGATGACATGTCGCGTCAACCGGGACTCGACCCACCCGTCGTGCCGATGCGTGTCGCACAGCGGGGTGCGGACGGGAGTCGCTGCACGCCCGCCTTCGCGGGGATGACACGCAAGGCGGCGTCGTTCGGGCCTTCCCAGATCTGCCGAACCCGTAACCGTGTCACGTTTCTGCTCCAGTAAACCCCTATAGTCCTTGGCGGGGGATTCGTCGGCTTACTTACACTCTTGGGGACTACCATGGGTCGAGCATTCGATGCTTTCCAACGCGCTGAAATGGAGAGCGCGCTCAAACAGCGATACGGTTATGACTTCAACGCCGTGCGCCCGCCGCGCCCGCCGATTCCGCCAAGGACGCCCACGCCCAATCCCCACGACATCGAATCGGTCGAGCTCTATACCGGTCCGACACACCTGCGGGACAGGTTGCCAACACCGCCCATGTTTGCTCGCGCTTACGCGCGGCTGTCATACGGCCTGCAGCCGTCCTCGATCTACGAATTCAACGCGCTCGGCACGACCGCGGCCGCCCGGCATGACGCGCTCGTCGAGCAGCAGCTCAACTGGGAAACGATCAACGACAGCGCGGTCGAAACGCGGCTCGCCGCGGCCGGTTACACGACGCTTGAGAAGACGTTGCCGCAGCTGTGGGCCGACCACGTGGCGTCGAATCCCGAATACAACATCCGCATGCGGCCGGCGTGGGAAATCCAGCGCGCGGCGCTGGTGCGCGCGGCGTATTCCAAGCGCCAGTTGCGCGAATTGCTGGTGACCTTCTGGCATGACCATTTCAACGTGCAGGTCAGCGATTACGATGCTGGCCCGGTCTACGTCCAGTACGACCGGGACGTGATCCGCCAGCATGCGTTCGGCAATTTCCGCGCGATGCTCGAGGCGATGGCGCAGAGCACGTCGATGATGTACTACCTCGACAACCGCTCCAACACACGCTCCGGCCCGAACGAGAACTTCGCGCGAGAGTTGCTGGAGCTGCACACCTTTGGTTCCGGAAACTATCTCGGGTTCATGGATCCGAACGACGTGCCGCCCTGTCCCGAGGATCCATCGTTCCCGATCGGCTATACCGACATCGACGTGTACGAGACGGCATCGTGTTTCACCGGCTGGTCGGTCAATACCGCCACTGGCGGCGATGGCACGTTCCTGTACCGCGCGACCAACCACGACTCGGGTCCGAAGTTCGTACTGGGCCGTTACATCCAGCCTGAGCAGGCCGCGCTGAAGGATGGCCGGGACGTGCTGGATCGCATCGCCAACCATCCGCGCGTGGCGAAATTCATCTGCAAGAAACTGATCCGGCGATTCATCGGCGACACCCCGTCGCAGGCCTTGATCGACAGCGCCGCGGTTGTCTTCCGCCAGTACTGGCAGAGCCCGGACCAGATCAAACGCGTGCTGCGCCACATCCTGTTGACCGACGATGCGCGCAACAGCTGGAACAACAAGATCCGCCGTCCGTTCGAAGTGGTGGTTGCGGCGATGCGCGCGCTCGACAGCGATTTCACCTTGCAGGTGGCGCAGTCCAAAAGCGACGAGTTCATGTACCGGCTTGGTTTCACCGGACACAGTCCCTACGACTGGCCGGCGCCGAACGGATTTCCTGATGTCGCGACGGCGTGGTCGGGATCCAACAATTACGCCATGACCTGGAAGCTGCTGAACTGGATGTCGGAGAGCAAGATCGACAATGCAAATCCCGACACGGCGCCGCGTTTCGTGCCCATCCTCGAAACCACGCGGGCCGGGTTGCCTGTCGCGCAGTGGACAGCGACGAAGCTGGTCGATTACTGGTGCAACCGCATCCTCGGCTACCTCCCCGAATCGCAGCGCAGGCAGGCGCTGATCGACTTCATGCGACAGAACGGCGACGCGGCGACTTACGTCATTGCCGATACCGACACCTGGTCCGCCACCGACCTGAAGAAGCACTACAACCAGCAACGGCTGCGCAGCATGGTTTCGCTGATCCTGATGTCCCCCGAATTCTTCGCACGCTGAGGACACGACCATGACCGACCTGACCCTGAGCCGCCGCAGTTTCCTCAAGGGCTGTTGCGCCACTGCGGCCGCTGGTGCCGTGGGACCGGCGATGCTCTTCTCCAATCCGGCGTACGCATCAGTCAATCCGTACGACACCATCGTGCATGTGTTCCTGCGTGGGGGCATCGACGGCCTCAACCTGGTGGTCCCGATCGATGGCGCCGATCGTACGTATTACGAGCAGGCGCGGCCCAATCTTTCGATCGCCGCGACAGGCGCGTATTCGGCTTTGCCGTTGACGCTTGGCAACGGGACACAGACCGGGTTCGGCCTGCACCCGTCGGCGAACGGCCTGCACGACCTGTGGAACGCCAGCAAGCTCGCGATCGTGCACAACTGCGGATTGCTGACGACGGTCACGCGCAGTCACTTCGACGCTCAGCTCTACCTCGACCTGGGCACGCCCGGCCAGCAGGGAAACGGCTCCGGCTGGCTGACACGCGCATGGAACTCGCATCCGGGCATGAACGGCGCGGAGACGATGCCCACTCTCGCCGTCGCCAGCCGCACTCCTGCCAGTCTGCTCGGTTCCACCGCCGGCATCGCCATGGCCAGTCCGACCGACTTCGCGCTCAATTCCGGCGCATACCAGTGGCAGATGGCGCGCACCGGATCGCCTGCCGGCTTCAAGGGCGTCAACGAAACCCTCGACCAGATGTGGGCCGGCCGGGCGCGCATCGAACTGGATGGCGCGCGCGCCAACAATGCGTTGAAGGTGATCGCGCAGCAGCCCTACGGCACGTTGCCGGCGGGTTGGCCGACCAGTAATTTCGCGCGCCAGCTGTGGACCGTCGCGCAGTCGATCCGCTTCAACCTCGGCATGCGCTACGCCACACTGGACCTGGGCGGCTGGGACACGCACGAAGGGCAAGGCACGGCGGGCGCTGGATACAACTATTACCAGAACAAAATCGCCGAACTGTCGCAGGCGTTGTCCGCGTTCTATGCCGAACTCGCCGTCGGCGGCGAAGCACCGCGGGTGACGGTGGTGGTGCAGTCGGAATTCGGCCGTCGCGTGCGACAGAACGGCAGTGGCGGTACCGACCACGGATACGGAAATCCGCTGCTGGTCCTCGGTGGCCCGGTGAACGGCAGGCGCTTCTACGGCAGCTGGTCCGGCCTGAATCCCGACGTGCTGCAGCCCTATTTCGGCGATGTGCCCGTGACCACGGACTACCGTCGCGTGTACTCCGAACTGCTGATCCGGCGGATGGGCAACAACCGACTCAGCACCGTCTTCCCCGGCTACGGCGGATACGCGCCGTTCGGTATCGTCCAGGGCACTGACATGCCGCCGCAGATCGGCAGCATCGATGAGGCGCAGCAGGGTGTGGCACGGTTGCCCGATCATCCGCAGCCGCGCGTCGGCGAATCGCTCGAGGCTGCTGCAGTGGACAGTCCGGTCCCCGACTGGCAGAAGCGGGGCAAGGTCGAGCGGATGCTGGTCCGGCGCGGGTTGTAGATCAGTGCGCACGGTGGGTTTGCGCCCACCGTTGGTCGATGCTGGCGCGGCGTCGGGGCAAAGACCAGACCTGCGGCGGAGGTGCCTTCCACGTCGAGGGGGAATGGACGCGGTCGCGTAACATCATTGCGTGAGCGTTCCTCCGCGCAAGATTTTGCATGTCGACATGGATGCGTTCTATGCATCAGTGGAGCAGCGTGACGATCCTTCGCTGCGCGGCAGGCCAGTCGTCGTCGCCTGGCGAGGCGCCAGGTCGGTGGTGTGCGCTGCCAGCTACGAAGCGCGCACCTATGGCGTGCGCTCGGCGATGCCGGCGATCCGTGCTGAACGCCTGTGTCCGCAAGCGGTGTTCGTGCCGCCGGATTTCGCGCGCTACAAGGCGGTGTCGCGGCACGTGCGCGAGATTTTTTCCCGGCATACCGACCTGGTCCAACCGCTCTCGCTGGACGAGGCGTATCTCGACGTCACCACGACGAAGACAGGCCTTGCCTCGGCCACGGCAACTGCCGAGGCGATACGCGCCTCGATCCGCGAGGAAACTCAGCTGACCGCGTCGGCCGGCGTCGCCTCCAACAAGTTCCTGGCCAAGATCGCATCGGACTGGAACAAACCCGATGGCGTGTTCGTGATCCGTCCGCACCAGGTCGAGGCTTTCCTGGCATCGCTCCCGGTCGGTCGCTTACCCGGTGTCGGCAAAGTCATGGGGACGAAACTCGCGGAACTGGGCGTGGGCACCGTCGGCGACTTACGCGCGATACCGCTGATTGATCTTGAGACGCGCTTCGGCCGCTGGGGCAAACGCCTGCACGAGTTGTCTCTCGGCATCGACGAGCATCCCGTGCA
>JBDSEX010000012.1:0-3449 GCA_039919835.1 Luteimonas sp. | reverse complement strand
AGCGCCAGATGAGATTCGCCCCTGCAGTGCGCAACCATCCCGCGGCACGCGTTTCTACGCGCGTTTGTCACGCCCGCTTCCCCCACAATCAGCGCATGACCCTCGACCAGATCCTCTACCTGCTGATCCTTGCGGGCGCCTTGTACCTGTTCGTCAGCGAGCGGGTGCGCGTGGATGTCACGGCGATGCTCACGCTGCTTGCGCTGGTGCTGACGGGCCTGCTTGAACCTGCGGAGGCGCTGTCGGGATTCGCCAGCGAACCGGCGATCATCGTCGCCGCCGTGTTCGTGATCTCCGGCGCGTTGGCCGCCACCGGCATCACCGAGCGCATCGGCCAGTGGATCGGCCGTGCAGCAGGCAAGGGCGAGGCGCGCGCGATCGCGGTGGTGATGCCGGCGGTCGCGGCACTCGCGTCGTTCACCCACCATGTGATGGTCACGGCGATGATGGTGCCGATCCTCGCCCGCCACTCGCGAGAACGTGGCATTCCCGCCTCGCGCCTGCTGATGCCGATGTCGCTGGCAGCGTCGCTCGGCACCACGCTCACGCTGGTCAGCGCGCCGGCGTTCCTGCTCGCCGACAACCTGCTCGAACGCAACGGCTCACCCGACCTGGACATGTTTTCGACCTCGCCCATCGGCATCGCGCTGGTGTTCATCGGCATGGTCTACATGCAGTTGATGCGCTGGCTGCTGCCGAAGCGTTCCGGCGAACAGTCCGATGACGACTACCTGCGGCTGGATCGCTACCGCACCGAGCTGCTGCTCACGCCACAATCGCGCTGGAACACGCGTCCGTTCACCGAACTGCAGGCGGCGTTCGGTGGCCGCCTGCATCTGCGGGGATGGCTGCGCGACGGCGTGCGCCGCGACGACCTCACCGACAACAGCCCGTTGCTGTCCGGCGACGTGCTGCTGATCGAAGCGCCCGCCGACGAACTGCTGTCGCTGCACGCCGACCAGGGACTCGATCTCGCGGCCATCGTGCGCTTCGGCGCCAGCATCGCAAAACGCGATGACGCGGGCGACGCGCAACTGGTGCAGGCGGTGGTCGCGCCCGCATCCGAATTCATCGGCCGCACCCTGCGCGAGATCGGGTTCTCGCGGCAGTTCGGCGCGGTGATCGTCGGCTTGTGGCGCCGCGATGGGGAACTGCCCGCGCGCATCGCGGGCGCCCAACTGCAGGAAGGCGACCTGCTGGTGCTGTGGGGCACGCCTGCGAGCTTCACGGAACTGGCCGCGCATCACGGCTTCCTGATGCTGGTGCCGTTCGCAGGCTCGGCCAAACGCCGGGTGCGTGCACCGATCGCGCTCGCCATCCTCGCGGTGACCGTGCTCACCGCCGCCATGTCATGGCTGCCCGCGCACATCGCCTTCCTGTTCGGCGCCGTGGCGATGGTCGCCACGCGCTGCGTCGACATCGATCAGGCGTATCGCGCGATCGACGTACGAATCTACGTGATGATCGCCGGCGTGATCCCGCTGGGCATCGCGATGGAGCAAACAGGGACCGCGCACTTGTTGGCCACGCAGCTGGAAACCGTCGTCGCGGGCTGGTCGCCACTGGCGATCCTGCTGGTGATGTTCACCGCCGCCGCATTGCTCACGCAGATCCTGTCGGATTCGGCGACAACCGTCCTGCTCGCACCCATCGCACTCGTCCTGGCCGAAGCGCTGTCGCTGCCGCCGACGCCGTTCGTCGTGGTCACCGCGCTTGGCGCCGTCGTCGCCTTCCTCACTCCGATCGGCCACCACGGCAACCTGTTGATCCTGCGACCCGGCCAGTACCGCTTCGGCGACTTCCTGCGCATCGGCCTGCCGTTGACCGTGCTGATCGCCGTGGTCAGCGCCTGGATGGCGCAATGGTTGTGGCTGGGAGGGCCGTTGTTGCCCGATGTGTCCGCGATGTCTTCGCGGTTCGGGGCATGAGCCGACACCGCCTGCGCGACGCAACCGGATGGGTCCTGCCCGACGCCGCCACCAGGCGGCGTTTGTTTCAGCGATTAGGGAACCGCGACTCCTTCGAGGTGCGTTGCCGGCCTCAGGGTCTCGGGGTCAACATCAACAGGCGCGCATTGGTCCCGTCTTCAAGCAGCCAGACGGTGCCATCGCTGCGCTGCTCGACTTCGCGGATGCGCTTGCCCATCGGATAGCGCGCGGTTTCCCATGCCCGGTTTCGCGAAAATGCCACGCGGATCAGTGCCTGCGAGGCGAGCCCGCCGATCAGGCCATCGCCCTTGAGTCCGGGGAACAACGAGCCGGAATAGATGATGAAGCCCGCGGGCGCAATGACCGGCGTCCACCATGCTTCGGGTGCGTTGAATTCCGGGCGCGTGTCGTGATCGGGGATGTCGCCGCCACCGTAGTGCTGGCCATTGGAGACGATCGGCCAGCCGTAGTTCGTGCCACGCTCGATGAGGTTGAGTTCGTCGCCGCCCTCTGGGCCCATCTCGTGTTCCCACAGGTTGCCGCGCGCATCGAAGGCGAGGCCGAGCGGGTTGCGATGACCGAGCGTCCAGATCTGTGCGGTCACGCCGCCCTGGTTGACGAAGGGGTTGTCGGCGGGCACGGTGCCGTCTTCGTTGAGTCGGATGATCTTGCCCAGCGTCGACTGCATGTCCTGCGCGGGATCGAATTTCTGCCGCTCGCCCGAGCTGATCCACAGCTTGCCGCCGCCGAGCGCGATGCGATGGCCATAGTGACCTTCGCCGGTGACCTTGGGCGTCTGCCGCCACACCACCTGCAGGTTGGAAAGCGCACCGCCGTTGCCGGCCAAGGTGAGGGTCGCGCGCGCAACCGCGGCGCCACGCGTACTGTTGGCGCCCGCCTCCGCGTAACTGATGTAGACATTGCCATTCGTGGCGAATTGCGGATGCACGACCACGTCGCCAAGCCCGCCCTGTCCGCCATACGCGACCGCTGGTACGCCAGTGACGTCGCCGACCGCACCGCTGCCGATGTTCAACAACTTGAGCTGCCCGGTCTTGAGCGTGACCAGCAACCGCCCATCGGGGAGGAACGCCATCGCCCACGGCTCGTTGAAGCGTGCGACTTCGGTGCTGATGAACGGCGGAGCGGGCGGCGTCGGAACATTGCGCGGCGGCCTGGAGGCGGCTGTCGCTGCACCGATGCCCAGGGCGACAAGGGCCAAACTGGTGACGCCGCAAAGGGAAGCGCGCATGACGAAATCCCCGGATCAAGGAAAGGCAGTGTCAGCAAACCCTGCGTAGAAAAGCGTGACGGGCGTTGCAGGGTTGGAGCGCCGCACCACGTCCTCGTGCATCGTGGCGCCCTGCGCCCGGAGGTCCAGGACGGCGCCTACTGCGGAACGTGACCGTGACCGACGCAGCGCTGCGCCAGTGCTCCCTCCTGTTGCATTGCCGCAGGACACGATGCGAGCTGCTGTCTCGCACGCGTGGCCGCTAGGTCTTCAATTTCCAGCCGGTGCGG
>JBDSEX010000370.1:0-5167 GCA_039919835.1 Luteimonas sp. | reverse complement strand
CAACACCATGACCGCCAATCCGCGCGCGCTGGACGTGGCCTGCGTGGTGCTTGGGATGCTGACCCCGGCGCTGCGGGAAAACATCCGCTCGCGCGGTGCCGAGGCGATCGCGAAGCTTGAAAAACTGAAGAACGAAACCGGCGGCCTCGTCACCAAGGTGCAGGGCACCGGTTTGCTGTTCTCCTGCGAACTCGCGCCGCAGTTCAAGGGCTATGGCGTTGGCTCGACCGAGGAATGGCTGCGCGAACACGGCTTGGGCGTGATCCACGGCGGCGCAAATTCGCTGCGCTTCACGCCGCACTTCGCGGTCGAAAGCGACGAGCTCGACCTGGTGATCGCACTGGTGAAGCGTGCGCTGCTGGAAGGCCCGCGCCAGCAGCAGGCGGTGGCTGCCTGATCCGTCCGCGACGATCAGGATCTGGAAACCGATAGCGCAGTCACCATCCCGGCGAATGCCGGGGCCGGATCCTGAGCGCCCGCGAGTCACGCGGGGCCGGGGTTCGCCGCGCTGACGCGTCCGGGACCTGCTGTCAGCGACGGCGATTCTTCATATAGATCGCCAGCACGATCAGCACGAGCACGAACAAACCCGCAGCCACGAACGCGCCGACTTTGGTCTTGCTGTATTCGGCATCGCTTCTTCCGGAAGGTGCCACTGTTCCCGATGCAGTGGCCTTGGGCTGCGCCAGCATCCATACGTCATTGTTCATTGCGACCGCTCCCTTCAACGATGGCAGGGTCAGTTCCTGCCAGGTGATTCGCAGGTCGCCTACCTGCGGATCGAGTGGGTTCACGGCGCTGCCAAGGCCGTCGCCTTCGGGCTGGAACGTGGCCGACAGGTTGCCGGGCAACGCTGAAAAATCCGGGCGGTAACTGCGCCACCGGGCGAGCGCCTTGAGCACGGCGGGGTCGACCGGTTTTCCGTCCAGGACGATGTCATCGGCGATCCACCGCCTTTGCTGCAGCGGAAACGTCGATGGATTCTCGTGTCCGGCCGCGAATGTTTTCGAGTCGATGCGTTGCTCGCTCCAGACCTGCTCAAAGCGCGTACCCGACGCGCGCCACTGGTACATCTCGACTCGCCGCTCCAGGCCGAGTTCACGGGTATCGACGCCGAATTCGGCGTCCGTCACCGGTTCAACCGCTTCCGGCACACCCTGCGGAACAATCGGCCCATCGCCGGTTTGCGCGAAACAGGCGCCGGCCAGCAGCAGCGCCGGCAACCCAATACGCCACCTCATGCAGCCAGTGCCCGCGCATGCAGGTCTGGCACTTCGTGCGTGGTGCCGTAGCGGCCTTTTTCGTCGCGCGTGACCTGCGCCAGCGCGCAACCGGGGTCGTGGGTGAAGAACAGATGCACGTTGCGCGCGAGCTTGTCGGCGAGGAAGTCGTTCTTTTCGTCGATGAGCAATTCGGCGTTGCGGTCGTAGCCCATCGTGATCGGCACATGCACCCACGGCCTGCCGGGAATCAGGTCGGCACAGAAGACGACGCCACCATGGTTTTCTCCATCGGAATGATCAGGGCCGACGATCTCGGCCAGCATCAAGCCGGGCGTGTGGCCGTCGCTGAAATGGAAGCGCACGGTTTCGCCGAGCGTCCGCGAATGGGTGGCATCGACCAGTTCGAGGCGGCCGCTGGCTTCCAGCAGCGCGGGCAATCCGGCGATGAAACTCGCGCGGTCGCGCGCGTGTGGCGTGCACGCACGATCCCAGCACGCGGCGCTCACCAGATAGGTGGCATTCGGGAACAGCAGCTCGGGGTCCCTGCCCGCTTGCCATGGCGCCAGCAAACCACCGGCGTGGTCGAAATGCAGGTGCGAGAGCACGACGACATCGATGTCCTCATGCTCGAAACCGGCGGTACGCAACGATTCGAGCAGCACGTGCCGATCCTCGACCACGCCATAGCGTTCACGCAGCGCCGGTTCGAAAAACGCGCCGATCCCGGTCTCGAACAACACCGTCTTGCCGTTGAGCGGACTGGCGAGCAGCGCGCGGCACGCCAGCGGGACCCGGTTGCCGTCATCGGGCTGCAGCCATTTCGACCACATCGAGCGCGGCGCGTTGCCGAACATGGCGCCGCCGTCCAGTTTCTGGCTGTTGCCGAGGATGGACCAGAGTTTCATCGGTTCAATCTACTCCGGGGTGCTTAAGCGGATGTTATGGACAAGTAGGCAGTCGAAGAAAGGCCTCGGCTCTGCATCAATCGTTACTCGCGCGTGGCTGAAAAATAAAACAGGAAGGCGCCAGCCCCGCTGTCGGCCGCGCCCACCCGGATGGGCGTCAACGCGCCCGCTGCTGCGATGACGCCTTCCCCCGTGATGTCGGGCTGGCTGCCTGGAATGCGCAGGCGGCTGCCCCGCCAGCCTTTGATGGTGAGCGTCGCGCGATTGCCTTCAGCCAGGCGCATCACCGTGGTCGAATCCTGCGGCAGGACGACATTGCGGCCGACCGAGTCATCCATTTCGTCCTGTTGCACCACCAGGAGCGGCTCGCCATCGGCTTCGACGGAGAAACGCCAGTCGGTGGTGCGAACGGAGCCGTCGTTCTCGACGGCAATCCGTTCCAGTTGCAGGCGCAGTTTGTCGGATTCGACAGGTGTCGCGACAGGTATCGGCGCGGCCGCTGCACTCGTGGACTGACTGACTGCCGCCGGTATGGGTGCTGGCCCTTGCGCTGCGGCAGCGCGCCGCTTGTCGACCAGTTCCATGACATTGCCGATCAGCGTGGTGATGGCGACGAGGAACACCACTACGGCCGCCATTTTCGCGGGAAGGTGGGTATACCAGGGGCGTTTGGGGTCTTCGCTCATGTATGAATCCGTGATTGCGCAATCATTCGATCCAGGTGTTGCTCATAGCTGTGCACGGGCGGACTGGAGCAGCGTCCGCAAGGTGCAACGGGGGACTGAGCCTATCGGGCTGGCTCTTGGTGAGGCGCGGACTCGACCCTGGCTTTTCCAACCTGATGCCGCGGATCGCTGCCGCCGCTCAGCACATTGCTCGCGCGATCCCACAACAGTGTCTGAAGATTTCCCCACACATGGCTGGAGCCGCGGCCTGCCTCTGCGACGTCCGGCGGAAGATCCAGCGTGTGCCCCATCGCCTGCAGTGCTGCTGCAACCTGGGGAGTGAAGGCGTTGCGCTCGGCCTGCACCACGTCAGGCAACCACTGGTGGTGATAGCGCGGCAGCGCGGCCACTTGCCGGGCGTCCAGTCCGGCGTCGTAACCGAGCATGCCCAGCAGCACCATGGTGATGATCCGGCTACCGCCCGGCGTGCCGAGGAGCGCGACACGATCCTTCGACACCATGAAGCTGGGCGTCATCGAACTGAGCATGCGCTTGCCCGGCCTCGGTGCGTTGGCTTCGAAACCCATCACGCCATAGGCGTTGGGGGTGCCGGGCTTTAGCGCGAAATCGTCCATCTCGTCGTTGAGAAGCACGCCGGTGCCCGGAGGAATCAGCCCGGAGCCAAACAGCAGGTTGACCGTTTGCGTGGCGGCAACGCGATTGCCGTCCGCGTCGATGATCGAGAAATGCGACGTCTCCTCGTCCTCCAGCGGCGTCGGTTCGCCCGAGAACAGCTCGCTTGGCGTCGCCTTGCCCGGATGGATGGTGGCACGCAGGCCGGCGGCGTAATCCGCACTGGCGAGCAGGCGCTGCGGGACCTGCACGAAGTCGGGATCGCCAAGGTAGAACGTCCGGTCATGGAACGCGCGACGCATCGCCTCGACGATCAGATGCACGCGGTGCGCTTCGTCGACTTTCTGCAGATCCCACGCTTCGAGCATCTGTAGCATCTGCGCCAGTGCAATCCCACCAGACGAGGGCGGCGGAGCGGTGACGATGTCCCAGTCGCGATACCGGAAACGGATGGGCTCCCGCTCCTTGACCGCGTATCCCGCGAGTTCCGAAGCGGTCCACTGCCCGCCTTCAGCCTTGACGCCCGCCAGCAATTTCCCGGCGACTTCGCCGCGGTAGAAACCGTCAAAGCCTTTCGCTGCCAGCAGCTGCAACGTGCGCGCGAGGTCGGGCTGGCGGAACACGTCGCCCTCGACCGGCGCCGAGCCGCTGGCGAGGAACACCGCGCGCGTGCCGGGATAGCGTTCCATCACCTCACGCCGGGACGCGTAACCGCGCGCCATGCGTGCGTACACGGGGAAGCCTTCGGTTGCGATCCGGATTGCCGGCGCCAGTGTGGTCGTGAGCGGAAGCCGCCCGTATTTCTTCTGCAGATGCACGAACGCCGCAGGCAATCCGGGAATACCGGCCGCCCACGGACCGTTTTCCGCGCGGTCGCGGTCGAGATTCCCCTCCTTGTCCAGGTACTCCCTTGGCGTCGCGGCGGCGGGTGCCGTTTCGCGGGCATCGATGAAGACGTCTTTTCCGGTTTTCGCGTCGTGCAGGAGGAAGAAGCCGCCGCCGACGAGCCCACTGCTGATCGGTTCGACGACTCCCAATACCGAGGACACGGTCACGGCCGCATCGAAGGCGTTGCCGCCCGCATGGAGGGTTTCAAATCCGGCATCGGTCGCCAGCGCGTGGGCCGATGCGATCGCCGCGCCCGGTGGACGCTTGGCGACATCAGGCTGTTTCGCGAACGCAGGCGAATGCGGCAACAGCGCGAGCAGCAGACCGAAAACGGCAACGCGCAACATCTGGGTCATGCGGATTCCTGTTGCAGCTGGCGCAGCTTGGCCAGCAGTTGATCGACCGATTCGGGGAAGTCCGGATCGGGATCTATGCATTCCACGGGGCACACCACAACGCATTGAGGCTCGTCGTAGTGGCCAACGCAACGCGTGCAGCGCGCCGGGTCGATCACGTAGATGGTCTCGCCCTGCGCGATCGCCTGGTTGGGGCAGACCGGTTCGCAGACGTCGCAGTTGACGCAGGTTTCGTTGATTTTCAGCGACATTTCAGACCGGCGTGCACAGAACCTGGGCGCCGGATCGCGGCTCCGCGGGATCGGCGATTTTGCTGCCGCGTGGCCGCGATGCGGCCACGCGGCAGGCCTTCATTTGGCTTCGACGAACACGTAGTCGACGCCCGACGCCGCAACGCCTGCCTTGACGCGCTCACTGTCGGCCGGCGTGCCCACGTACACGACCTTGACGCCCTTCATCGCATTGGGCTTGATCGGCTCGAACGAGGTCACGATGAG
>JBDSEX010000349.1:0-7351 GCA_039919835.1 Luteimonas sp. | reverse complement strand
GGCCCAACGGTGTCGCCATCACCCCGGAAATGATCTTCGCCGGTTTGATGGGAGCCGTGTTGTGGAACCTGTTCACGTGGCTGCTCGGGCTGCCGTCGAGCTCCTCGCATGCCCTGTTCGGCGGCCTCATCGGCGCCGCCATTGTGGGCACCTGGTCACTGGGCGCCGTGAACTTCATGGTGGTGTTGTCCAAGGTCCTGCTGCCTGCCGTCCTGGCCCCGACCATTGCCGGCCTTGTGGCGTACCTGTGCACCAAGCTCGCCTACGGCATCACGCGCCGGTCCGATCCTGATTCCGGCGACAAACGTACGCAAAAGCGTGGCGGATTCCGCCGCGGACAGATCTTCAGTTCCTCACTCGTGGCACTCGCGCACGGCACCAACGACGCACAGAAAACCATGGGCATCATCGCGCTGGCGATCTTCGGGGCGCAGGCGTCCGGCACGCTGGACAATCTGCCGGCCTGGCTCGCCTTCCTGCATCCTGACGGCGGCGAGAAGGACATCGATCGCTGGATCATCGTCACCTGTGCGCTGGTGATGGCCGCCGGCACCGCCGCTGGCGGCTGGCGGATCATCAAGACCCTCGGCCACAAGATGGTCAAGCTGCACCCCATCGACGGCTTCGCCGCGGAAACCGCATCGGCCACCATCCTCAGCACCGCGGCGCACTTCGGCATGCCCGTCTCCACCACGCACAGCATCTCGACCGCGATCATGGGCGTCGGCTTTGCCAAGAACCCGCGCGCGCTGAAGCTGACCGTGATCGAACGGATCGTCTGGGCTTGGATCCTGACGATTCCGGCAGCGGGCGGAATCGCGTATGGGTTGCTGCGATTGTTCGAGGCGTTGGGTTGGGCTTAGGGAAGGTCTGAACAACTCGCTTTTGCGCGTCATTCCCGCGGAGGCGGGACCAGCGCGAAGCGCGCAGGACAGCCGAAGGCTGGTCCCGAAGGGACGAGCGCAGCGAGCAATCCAGTGACCTTGCATTTCAAAGGCTTGAAGTCACTAGATCTCCGCCTGCGCAGGGATGACGGCAATTATCCAGACCTTCCTTAGATGAGATCACGGGATGCTGGGTCACCGTCCAATGCCCACCGCGTCAAATGTGGCAAGGCATCATCCTCCGATCGCCGCATGCACGCTGACCGTCACGGGGACCAAATTCGCCGGCATCACGCGAGCAGGTCGCCTCTTCAATGAAAATCGCCGGCCGACAGCATCCGTTCGATGTGGTCGCCCATTCCACCGACTTCCAGGATCACGCGGTCCACTTCTGCTGGAGTCAGGCCGTCGTACGGGCGGTTTTCGCACAACTGGATGTAGGACACGCCGTCGAGGTCGCCGATGGCGAGATAGCCGACGTGGCTGTCCCAGTTGAAGGCGAGGGCGCGCACGCAGTCAATGCCTTCGACGGGCGCGACCACGGTGCTCACGCGCAGGTAATTGCGCGCGTCGTCGTTCTGGATTTCTGACAGGAAGATCGCTTGGTGGCGGCGGCCGCTTTCCAGCGAAAGTTCGACGCAGACGACATACGGTTCCTGCACGGTGGTACGGAAACTGGATGCGGCGATGTGGCTGCGGATCTGTTCGAAATTCTGCATGGGGGGCGATCGAAATGGACGATGCCGCTATGCTAATCCCGTATGGCCGACCTGTCTTCCGCCGACAAGATCCTTGCCGCGATTCGCGCGATTCCGCGCGGTCAGGTCGCCGGCTACGGTGAGGTCGCGCGCCGCGCCGGCCTGGCCGGGCGTGCGCGGATGGTGGCGCGGATTCTCAGCGAGAACGTCGACACAAAACTGCCCTGGCATCGCGTCCTGCGCAGCGATGGCCGCATTGCATTGCCGGCAGGTTCGCAAGGGCATCGCGAGCAGGCGCAGCGCTTGCGAAGCGAAGGTGTCGTGGTGATCGACGGTCGCGTGCGTGGGCAGAAAGCCGTGAGGACACTGGACGAGCAGGTGTGGGGAGCGCTCGAGTAGGCGGTTGGTCGCAGGGTTGCCGGCTTGCGCGAGATTGTGTCCCTCTGATCGTTTCCATCTACGTGCGAATGACGTGCGGGCCCGCAGGGTTCCGCAAAAAAACGGTGTGTCGCCGCCTGCCATTTGACTCGGCCAAGTGGGCCATCCCGTTATGATACGGACGCGTCGCCGAGGGGATCCCATGTTTTCCAACCTGCCGCCAGTCACCAAGGCGTTGATCATCGCGAATGCCCTGGTGTTCGCGATGCAGCTGTTGTTGGGCGATGCGACGTTTGCGCCCTTCATGCTGTGGCCATTGGGCGACAGCGGATTCGATCCCTTTGCGCCCGGTCAGAGCTTCCTGCCGTGGCAGCTGCTGACTTACGCGTTCCTGCACGACCCCAACAGTTATTTCCATATTCTTTTCAACATGCTGGCACTGCTGATGTTCGGTGCGCCGCTCGAACATACCTGGGGCCACCGCCGGTTTGCGACTTATTACTTCGTCTGTGTTGCGGGCGCAGGCGTGTGCCAGCTCATTGTCGGTTCGTGGAATGTGATGCAGGGCGGAAGTGCATATCCGACGGTGGGGGCGTCAGGCGGGGTGTTCGGATTGCTGCTGGCCTACGGAATGCTGTTTCCGCAGCAGCGTGTGATGTTGCTGATTCCACCGATCCCGATGAAGGCGCGGACGCTGGTGATCGTGTACGGATTGATCGAACTGTTCCTTGGCGCGAGCGGACTCCAGCCGGGCGTGGCGCACTTTGCGCACCTCGGCGGCATGTTGTTCGGCTGGTTGATGATCCGCTACTGGCGCGGGCAGCCTCCCTTCGGAAAGCGCAGGCCGCCGCGGCCGCGGATCGTCCACTAGAAAAAAGGCGCGAATCCATCGCGCCTTTTTTCATTCGCAGCATCAGACCATCAACGCCACAACGCGATCTGTCCGGACGCTTCCTTGTACATCGGCTGCTTTGCCTTGCACTTGAACGTTTCCGCGAACGACGGCTGGTTCACCAGCGGGCCATTGGTGCGCCACTGCCCGGGTGCATGCAGGTCGGTGGACGCCATCAAGGTCGCCGCGTCGACGCTGGACTGCTGCGCCCACAGCTTCGCCCAGGACTGGTAGAAGGCCTGCCTGGCCGGTTCCAGCGCAGCCGGCTGCGCCTTGGCGAATGCATCCCATGCGAGTTCGATACCGGCGATGTCGGCGGCATTTTCCTCGCGTGTCTGGCGGCCATTGACGCGCACGCCGCCCAGCGGCGCATACGCATAGCCGTCGTACTGCGATGCGACGCGCGCGACGCTGCCTTCCCACGCGGCGCTGTCGGCTGGCGTCCACCAGTCGCGTAGGTTGCCGGCGGCATCGACGTTGCGCCCCTTGCTGTCGACGGCGTGGCTGAGCTCATGGCCGACCAGCGCACCGTAGGTGCCGTAATGGCCGGCGGCATCCTGCGCCATGTCCAGCACCGGCGCCTGAAGCATCGCGGCAGTGACGATCAGGCGGTTATGCGCGATGTCGTAGGCGAGCGCCGGCTGCTGGGGCAGCACGTCCCAGCGGCGTTCTGCGTTGCCGCGGCCAATGCGCTTCATTTCCTCGCGATGGCGCCACGTGGATGCGATCAGCATGTTGCCGCCGAAACTGCCGCGGCCCATCGGCTGCACCGTGTAGTCCAGATCGCGCCGCGGTGTACCCGTCTCGATCCTGAGCTTGCCCAGTTTCGCCTTGGCTTCGGCCTTGGCCGGCGCGCTCATCCAGGTATTGCGATCGACGCCACGCACCAGCGCGTCGCGCACTTCCGCGGCAATGGCGTCGGCACGCGCCTTGGTGCCCGCGGGCAGGTAACGGCCGGCATATTCGCGGCCCAGCATCGGGCCGGCGGCGGTGTTGATGGCATTGAGCGTCTGCTGCCAGCGTGGCAGCGGCGTTTTCTCGCCGCGCAGCACGCGGCCGCGGAATTCGAAGTCGGCGTCGCGGAAACTCTTCGACAGATGCGGCGCCATCGCGTTACCGACCTGGTAACGCAGGTAGGTTTTCCACTGCTCCGGCTGCAGCGAGGCGACCAGCGCGTTGAGTTGCGTGAAGAGTTCCGGATTGGCCATGGACACCGTATCGTCGGTGACGCCTTGCGCCTTGAGGAAATCGACCAGCTGCAGCTGCTTGTACGGTCCGGCGAGCGTGTTGACGGCGACGGGCGCGTAATTGGCGCGCGGATCGCGCAATCCGGTCAGCGGTTTCGAACTCTGCGCGATACGCGTTTCGAGGTCGATGACGGCTTGCGCCTCGGCAGCGGCCTTGTCGGCCGGCGTACCGGTCAGTGTCAGGATTTTCTGCACGTAATTGTTGTAGCGGCCGAGCAGGGCGCGCGTGTCGGCGTCGGTGCGCGTGTAGTACGCCGGGTCAGGGAGGCCGATGCCGCCCTGGCTGAAATAGCCGATGTGGCGGTCGAGGTCGTTGAGGTCGATGTCGGCGCTGAAATTGAATGCCACCGGGATGCCGACCTGGTGCAGCGCGGCGATCGCAGCGGGCACGTCCTTCGCGCGGCGGATCCCGTTGATGCGGGTCAACAGCGGCGCGATCGCGTTGCTGCCGTCGGCTTCGCCCGCGGCTTCGTCAAGACCACTTGCCCAGAAATCGCCGAGCAGCTTCTGCACGTTGCCCTGCGGCATGCGCATGGCGTTGTCGAGCAGGTCACGCTGCTGCTGCAGCGCGCGCGCGCTCATCAGGCCGAGGGCGGAGGTGCTGCCGTTACCGGCCGGCACGATGTTGGACTGCAGCCAGTCCTTGTTGGTGTACGTGTAGAAATCCGTGCATGCGGTGACTGCTTCGGCGACAGGTTTCTTTTTCGCGGGAGCCTTTTTCTTTTTCTGTGCGTCGGCGTCGAAGGCCGCGCTGGCGGCAGCGAGCCCGACGATGAGGGCGAGGGCAAGCGGCTTCATGTTTGGCATCGCGGCGTTCATCCTGGAAAGTTCGCGGGAGTCTAGCAAGGGGGCTGGTTTTGACGCTGAACATCGGCTCACAACGCGTCAGCGGCTTGCACGAGACCGTCAATCCAAAAAATCCTTCTCCCGCCATGGCCGGGCTCCGCTTGAACAGCCCAGCGCATGGGTGGGAAGCGGCTTGCGCCGGGAAGACGATTTTCCTGCGAAGGATCAACCGAAAAAAAGGCCCGGTTTCCCGGGCCTTCGGATCACGCATGACGCATCGACGTCACCAGATAACGATCTGCTTGTCGCCGTCGCGCACCATCGCGTCGCCGGTCTTGCACTGGAACGCGGTCGCGAACGCTGGCAGGTTGGAGGGTGCGCCCATCGCCCGGAAATTGGCCGGGGCGTGCGGATCGGTGGTCAGGCGCACGGCGAGCTCTTCCGGGGTGAAGTTGCGACGCCACACGGTGGCCCAGTTGGCGAAGAAGCGCTGGTCGCGGGTCAGGCCGTCAGCCTTGGGATCAGGCTTGCCGGCGGCGGCTTTCTGCATGGCGTCGTAGGCGACGGCCAGGCCGCCGAGGTCGGCGATGTTCTCGCCGAGTGTCAGGTTGCCGTTGACCATCTTGCCCTTGACCGCCTCGTAGCCGCTGAACTGGTTCACCAGCTTGTCGGTAAGCGCCTTGAAGCTCGACGAATCCTTGTCGGTCCACCACACCTCGAAGTTGCCGGACGGTCCGAAGCGGCTGCCCTGGTCGTCGTAGCCGTGGATCATTTCGTGGCCGATCACCGCGCCAATGCCGCCGTAGTTGAGCGGATCATCGGCTTTCGGATCGAAGAACGGCGGCTGCAGGATCGCGGCCGGGAACACGATCTCGTTCTGCTGCGGGTTGTAGTAGGCGTTGACGGTCTGCGGGCTCATGCCCCACTCCGTCTTGTCGACCGGCTTGCCGATCTTGCCGAGCTCCCACTTGTAGTTGAACTCGTTGGCGGCGAGCACGTTGCCGAGATAGCTGTCGCGCGAAGTGTCGAGGCCGGCCCAGTCGCGCCACTTGTCCGGATAACCGATCTTCGGCGTGAACGAAGCCCACTTGTCCATCGCCTTCTTCTTGGTTTCGGGACTCATCCAGGTCAAACCATCGAGGCGCACCTTGAGCGCGTCTCGCAGGTTCTGCACCAGGGTTTCCATGCGCGCCTTGGACTCGGCCGGGAAGGCGACCTTGACGTACATCTGGCCCAGCGCCTCACCGGCGAGATTTTCGATGGTGTCGAGCACGCGCTTGCCGCGCTCCTTGATTTCCTTCTGCCCGCGCAGGGTCTTGTTGTAGAAGTTGAAGTTCTCCTGCACGAAGGCGTCCGACAGGTACGGGGATGCGCCATCAACGGTGTGGTAGCGCAGGTAACTCTTCCATTGCTCCACGGGAACGTCCCCCAGCATCTTGCTGACTTCGGCGTGGAACGCCGGGATCGCCAGCGAGAACATGGCGGGCGTGGCGACGCCCTGTGACTCGAAGAAGCGGGTCCACGGGAAATTGGGCGCGAGCTTGTCGGCGTCGGCGGGTGTCACCGGGTTGTAGAACAGTTCGGTATCGCGCGACAGGTCTTCGCTGGACTTCGATACCTTCGCCAGGCGCGTCTCGAATGCGACGACGTCCTTGGCCTGTTTGGGCGCATCGGCGACGCCGGACAATTCCAGCACCTTGGCGACGTGCGCCTCGTAGGCGGCAAGCTTGCCCCTGTGCTCGGCTTTTTCGTAGTACTCCTTGTCCGGCAGGCCGAGGCCGCCCTGGAAGGCATAGGCAATGTTGGTGGTGGAATTCTTGAAGTCGGGATCGGAGCTGAAGCCGAACAGGAAGTTCTCGCCGCTGGCAGCAGTGGATCGCAAGTACTCGGCGACCGCCTCCTTGGTCTTCAATCCGCCGATGGCGTCGAGGCGGCTCTTCAGCGGCGTGATGCCCTGTTCGTTGATCTTGGCGTCATCCATGCCGGTCGACCAGAAGTCGCCGACGATGTCCTTCACGCCGGTGGCGTCGGCGGCCGCAGCGGCCTGTTCGGCAAGCTGGCGCTGCACGGCCGTGGAACGCTCGTCGAGCATCTCGAACGCGCCCCAGCTGGTGCGGTCACTCGGGATGGCGTTGGCGGCGAGCCACTTGCCGTTGACGTACTCGCCGAAGTTCGCGCAGGCGTTCTTGCTGGCGTCGAGGTCGCCGATGAGGAAACGGTTGACCGGCGGCAGCTTGCTTTCGTCCAGGGTCATGGCCATCGGATCGGCCGGCGGCGTGCCGGGATCGACGGCAGCAGCTTGTGCGGGTTCGCCATCGCGCTTGCACGCGCCGAGGGCAAGGGTGATGGCGACGGACAGGATCAGGATCTTGGGTGTGTTCACGGGCACTTGGAACTCCGGCGGGTCGATCGTTCAGGAAATCCCGAAGACTCGGGACAGTCGCGCGACTGTACGCCCGTGGGCCT
>JBDSEX010000330.1:0-3779 GCA_039919835.1 Luteimonas sp. | reverse complement strand
ACTCATCCGCCAAGGTTTGAAGCCTGCTTTCCTTCCCTGCTGACCAGACCGGATCCACAGACTCCTGCTCGAAGCGATCGGCTGCGGCGAGTCTGGCGTCCCGCAGCTTCTGTTTACGCTCGTCGCGGCGCCCCGCTCGCGACGCCGTCATCGCCGCGGCCTGATCGGCCACGGATGCGATGCGGTTGCCGGGAGGCGGTGTGCCGATGTCAGACATCGCTCGATCGGCCGGTGTTGCCGAAGGCGCCGGCGGTTGCACAGCAGCACGCCGGTAGCTACTGATCGTGACTGCAGCCACGATCACGATACCGACTGCCGCCACTAGAATATACGGGGCACGTGATTTGCGAACTTCCCTGTTGCCGGGCTCGGACATGGTTGACTCCGTTCGATCATCAGATTCGAAGAGACAAATGCAAAAAAGAGTGGCAACACGAGGTCTGCCACCCTTTCATCAATCGCGGATACGGTTCCGAACGCTTACGGCGCCGTCGCGTCGTTCTCAAGCCATGCGGCGTAGGTATCGTTGACGCCTGTGCCGGGCGGCAATTGGCAGCTGACTGCCAGCATTCCGCCGATTCCAGCGGTGAAATCACTATCTACCCAAGTCATGCTGTTCTGGCCATTGGGCGGCAGGATGATCGACCGGGCGACGGCCTGGGAGTCGCCATTGAAACCCTGCACGCCAGTGCAGTTAATGGTTTTGGCGGTCGCCGTATTATTGCCAAAATAGATGTCGACCGCATGCCCCAAAGCACCAACGCCCCGCAGTTCAAACGCACATGTCAGGAACGCAGGCGCACTACCCTCGTTGTCGATGGCCAGAGGCCGCTTGCGGAAAGCGCCTTCGAAGCTTGGAAGCGCGCCTTGGCAATGCGATACACCATTGCTGCTGAGCTCGTTCGTCTCATTCGCAGCCTGCGCGTTTCCGATGCAGGCAAGCATCGCTGTAGCCAATGTTGCTGTGGTGATCAGAGCTTTCATGCTTTCTCCCTCTGGGAATGGATACCGCAATCACCAGCTGCGCGGTTGCGATCGTCTGAGAATAGCATCGCGTCTGGACCACTTGAAGACGAGCGTCACACGTTGGAGCGGTGCCAATCCGCCTGTACAGGCGAAACCCGGTTCATTCGTTGTCCTGGACTCCGAGCTCGATCAGGGCCGCCTGCATCGATTCCCGAGCACGCTCGCTCAACGTTTCGTGATCCAGCGCAAAACGGATCGTCGCCTCGATCAGACCCAGATGTGTTCCGCAGTCGAATCGAGTGCCCTTGAAGCGGAATGCATCGACCCGGGAGTGTGCGATCAAACGCGCGATGGCGTCGGTCAACTGTATTTCACCCCCCGCGCCGGCGTCTCCCGTTTCCAGGTACCCGAAGATCGTCGGTGGTAGAACGTAACGGCCGACGACCGCGAGCGTACTGGGGGCGTCAACAGGATCGGGCTTTTCGACGATGCCGTGAATGGCGCCGTGACTGTGTTCAAAATCGGGGGCAGATACGATGCCGTAACTTCCCGTGAGGTCACGCGGAACATCCTGGACCGCGACCACGCCGGCGCCGGTCGCCTCAGCGTGGTCGGCCATCTGCTTCAATGCACCTGGCCCACGATTCCAGATCAGGTCGTCCGGTAACAGCACGGCGAAGGGTTCGTCGCCGACCACAGGCTTGGCGCAAAGCACCGCGTGGCCCAAACCAAGGGCCTCGGCCTGGGTTACGAACACGGCTTGCACGCGCGGTGGCAGGACTTCGCGCACAAGGGCGAGCTGCTCGAGCTTACCGGCCTTCTCGAGTTTCTGTTCAAGTTCGTAGGCTTTGTCGAAATAATCCGCAACCGCGTGCTTGTAGCGGTTGGTGACGAAAATCAGTGTTTCGCAGCCCGCCTCGATGGCCTCGTCGACCGCGTACTGGATCAATGGTCGATCGACGATGGGCAGCATTTCCTTCGGAACGGTCTTGGTCGCCGGAAGAAAACGCGTGCCGAGCCCGGCGACGGGGAAGACCGCCTTGCGGATGCGTTGGTGCATGTTCAGATCTTCCTGGCGTGTCGCGCGGGAAAGGGCACCACCGTAGCAGGACGCGGATGTGTCAATTCCGGAGCGGGAGCGAATTCGGGGACCGCTGCGCGCAGCAGCACCCCGAGCGCGGGCTCATCGTAACGGGCGACGGCGTCACGCATGTGTTCGATGGAACTGGCGATTTGATCCGCCGCCACGCCACGCGCTTCTGCCTTCAGGATCTTTGGGTGCGCCGTGGGCCGGTAACGCTCGTCCGCATGAAAGAGCGTTTCATGCAGTTTTTCGCCCGCGCGCAGCCCGGTGTAGACGATCGCCACATCGCGTCCGGGCTGCTTGCCGGCAAGGCGGATCATCTGCTCGGCCAGCAACCGGATTGGAATGGGTTCACCCATGTCCAGCGTATAGATCGCCTCGTGCGAACCGATCGCTGCGGCCTGCAGGATCAACTGACAGGCTTCGGGAATCGTCATGAAATAGCGTGTCACTTCCGCATCCGTCACCGTGACCGGACCACCCAGGCGGATCTGTTCCCGAAACAGCGGCACCACGCTTCCGGCCGAATCCAGTACGTTGCCGAAGCGCACGGTCACGTAATGCGTCGCGCGCTTGGCGGCGTAGGCTTGGCACACCATCTCCGCCAAGCGCTTGCTGGCGCCGAGTACGTTGACGGGATCGACGGCCTTGTCGGTTGAGATCAGGACGAAAGTACCGACATTGGCCGCGCGACAGGCTTCGGCGACGGTCTCGGTTGCCAGTACGTTGTTGCGCACCGCTTCGCGCAGTTGTCCCTCGAGCAGAGGGACCTGCTTGTAAGCGGCGGCATGGAACAACGCGTCAGGCTCGGCCAGCGCCAGCGCATGGCGGATGACAGCCGGATCGCCGCAATCGCCGAGGACCGAGACGCATTTCAGGTTCGGAAAATCGCGTTGCAGTTCGGCCTGCATGGTCATCAATGAAAGTTCGTCGATCTCGATCATGGCGATGCATTGCGCGCCGTGCCGAGCGCATTGCCTGCAAAGCTCAGAGCCAATTGAGCCGCCCGCGCCCGTGACCATCACCGAACGCCCGCCCAGCCAGCCGCGGATGGCCTTCCAGTCAGGGAGAACGGGCTTGCGTCCCAGCAGGTCCTCGATGGCGACTTCCTTGAGTTCGCCCGGCAGCGACCGGCCGGTCAACACATCCTGCAAGCGCGGCACCGTGCGGAACGGAACGCCCGAGCGCTCGCACGCCGCCACCACGAGTTGCATCGCGCTGGCATCGATCGACGGCATCGCGATCACGATCAGTTTTGCTGCGGTTTCACGTGCGATCTCGGCGACATCGGCGATCCGCCCCAACACCGGCACGCCCTGCAGCTTGCTGCCACGCAGTTGCGCCGCATCGTCAAGGAAACCGACAGGCGCATAGGCGCCGGTGCGGCGCAGATCCCGAACCAGTGCCTCCCCCGCCGCGCCCGCGCCCAGGATCAACGTGCGTACGGCAGCCTTGTCTGTATGTTCTCTACGCCCGTCCTTCCAGGCCCGGTAGAGCAGGCGCGGGGTGCCCAGCAACCCGACCAGGACGAATGGATACAGGAACAGGACCGCTCGCGGGACCCCGTCGACCCGGTTGTACAGGAACAAGCCAAGTGCAATCGCGAGCAGGCCGAAAACGCTCGCTTTGACGATATTCCAAAGATCGGGAACGCTGGCAAAGCGCCAAAGGCCCCGGTACAAGCCGACCTGCCAGAACACCAGGCCTTGGGCGGCAACGACGATTGCCA
>JBDSEX010000327.1:0-7091 GCA_039919835.1 Luteimonas sp. | reverse complement strand
GCTGTCTTCGGCAGATGCGCCATCCGGGCAGTTGCCTTACACCGATGGTGCGGCATTGAGCGCGAACGATTTCCTGAGCACGTTCCCCTACCTGCACACCGCGCTGCCTGGCTCGCCCAGCGATGCTACGCCCCAGCCCGTCAGGGCCAAGGCACCAGCCACGCGCACCGGGTCGATGAAGGCCGGCTCCAGGTAATCGATGGCCGCTCGTGACTTCCGTCATGGTCACCCGGCGGCGCCGCAAGGCGCCGCCGGCATTTTTTCGCCTGCCAAATTGAAAGGTCTTTTTGCGCTTGCCTGTTTGCTTGTCGTGACACCGGTATACGCACAGCGTCCACCGGCGAAGATTCCAGCCAGCTCCGAAACCGTGCTCGAACGGCTGCCCAAGGGTTACGCGGCATTGATGCCGCTCCAATCGAGAATCGCAACCCCACCAGCAATGCAGGCACAACAATTGCTGGCTGCTGCATCGCGTACCGGCGACGCCCGGTTGGCGACGCGCGCCGATGGACTGTTGCAACGCCTCCCATCCCCAAGCACCGATCGGCAGATCCTGCGCGCGCGTGCGTTCAGCGCGCAGCATCGGCACGACTTCACGCTGGCCTTGACACTACTGGACCGGCTGATCGCACTGGACGCGCGCGACGGCGATGCGCGACTGGCGCGGGCGCAGATCCACCTCCTGCAGGGACGATTGCCGAAGGCGCGCAGCGATTGCACGACATTGGCGCTTGGTATTGACTCGGGACGCGGACTGCTGTGCGTGGCCGCGTTGTCTTCGCGTATCGGGAATTACTCCGCCGCCATCGACGTCCTCGACCGCTGGCTCCAGGCAAGGCAGGATGATGGCCTGCGGCGCTATGCATTGGTCATGCGCGCCGAAACCGCGTCCAGGATCCAAGCTAGCGACGCAGACGCCTGGTATCAACGTGCGCTGGCGCTGGACAGAGACGATGTGCGCACCCTCGCCTCATACGCACGCCATCTGCGTGCGAAAGGTGCGCATGCGCAGGTCATGGCGCTGTTGCGAAATGTTCCCTCACACGATGGATTGCAACTGCAGCGCGCGCTCGCGGCGCATGCCCTTGGCGACCCGGAAGCGCCGGCGTTGGCAAGGATGCAGGGGCGGCGCTATGCCCTTGCGCGCGCCGCAGGCAGCGAGCCGGAACTTCGCGACGAAGCCGAGTACATGTTGACATTGGCCCGGAATCCCCCGGCAGCACTGCGCCTGGCACAACGCAATTTCGAGACGCAGCGCGACGTGGAGGATGTCGCCATCCTGCAGCGCGCCGCGCACGCGGCCAACCGGCCGCAGGCCTTGCAGACTCTTCAGTCCTGGGCCAGCTCAAACATGCTCAAGCTGGACAGCGTGTCAGCGGACGACGAATGACGATGCGCATCGTGCAACTCGGCTTGCTCGTACTTGCAATCCTGTGCGCCGCGATCGCGCCGGCAGTCGCGCACACCTTGTCGGTCTCGCACCTGGACGTGCAGGTGGACGACGCTGGTGACGCGCGTGTCGAGCTGGACCTCGCACTGCGCGATCTTGCATTGACATTGCCGATCGACGCCAACCGGGACGAAGCCATCACGTGGGGCGAGCTGCAGGCGCAGCGCGACGCCATCGAAACACTGGTGCTGTCCAAAGTGACCCTCATGCGACTCTCGTCAACGTGCCGGCTGACGCCCACGGGGCTCGCAACGCGTCGCTACGACGATGGAATGTATGCCGTGTTGCAGCTGGCCGCCCGCTGCCCGCTGACGGGGACCCTGCGCATCGACTATCGGTTGTTGTTCGATCGCGATCCGCAGCATCGCGCCCTGATCACCGTACGGCAGGCCGGCAAGGTCAGCAGCGGCATCGCGCGTGCAGAGGCGACCGTGGTCGAAGCAAGGCTGGAGGGCGGCAACCCCTTCGTGGATTTCGTTCGCGAAGGAATCCACCATATTCTGCTGGGCTACGACCATCTCGCCTTCCTGATATCGCTGCTTCTGCCCGCTGCGCTGGTCCGCACTGCGCGCCGTTGGCAACCATCGCCGGGCTTGCGCAGCAGTTTTTTGCACATCCTCGGCATCGTCACCGCGTTCACCGTCGCGCACTCGGTCACGCTGTCGCTCGCGGCACTCGGCTGGATCACACCCGCGTCGCGCTGGGTTGAAGCCGCCATCGCCGCGAGCGTGTTGCTGGCTGCGCTGAACAATCTCTGGCCGGTCGTGACGCGGCGAGTCTGGGTGGTGGGATTCCTGTTCGGGCTGATCCACGGATTCGGATTCGCGGGCGCACTGGCGGAGCTCGGCCTGCCGCGGCAGTCCCGTCTGCTGGCGTTGTTCGGCTTCAACCTGGGCGTGGAACTCGGGCAACTCGGGGTGGTGGTGCTGCTCCTGCCGCTGCTGTTTGCCGTCCGCGGCCAGCGCTGGTATGCCCGCATGGCGATGCCGCTGCTCTCGATCGCGATCGCGGCGCTGGCGGCGTGGTGGCTGGTGCAGCGACTGGCGGGCTGAAGTCGTCGTCCAACACGTGCAAGGCCGAAAGGTTCGACGGGTCACGCCTCGAAGCTGCGATCATGGCGCATGACCGGACACGCCCCCGAATTCGCAGATCTCCCCCTCACTCCCGCGCTGTTCCAAGGCCTCGACGCCCTCGGCCATGTGCAGATGACTCCGGTCCAGGCACTCAGCCTGCCCACCCTGCTCGAAGGCCGCGACCTCATCGCGCAGGCCCCGACCGGCAGCGGCAAGACCGCGGCGTTCGGCCTGGGGCTGCTGCAGCGGCTCGATCCCGCGCTGATCAAACTGCAGGCGCTGGTGCTGTGTCCGACCCGCGAACTGGCCGACCAGGTCAGCAAACACCTGCGCAAGCTTGCCACCGGCATTCCCAACCTCAAACTTCTCACCCTGACGGGCGGCATGCCGCTTGGTCCGCAGCTGGCATCCCTGGCGCACGATCCCCACGTCGTCGTCGGCACGCCGGGACGCGTGCAGGAGTTGCTGCGCAAGGAGGCGCTGCACCTCGGCGGCGTGCGGGTACTGGTGCTCGACGAAGCCGATCGCATGCTCGACATGGGCTTCGAGGAACCGATCCGCGAAATCGTCGGCAAGACACCGAAAAATCGGCAGACCTTGCTGTTTTCGGCGACGTATCCGGATGCGATCCGCGCGATTGCGCGCAAGATCATGCTCGATCCGGTCGAGGTGACGGTCGACGGTGCAGGCGATGCCGCCGCGATTGTCGAGCACTTCCATGAAGTGGAACTGGCGCAGAAACCGGCAGCGCTGGCGGGATTGCTGCTGGACCACAACCCCGATTCGGCCGTGGTGTTCTGCAACACGCGCCGCGATGCTGATGACGTGGCGGCGTCGCTCGCGCACCTGGGGTTTTCCGCGCTGGCCCTGCACGGTGACATGGAGCAGCGCGATCGCGACGAGATCCTCGTGCGTTTCGCCAACCGCAGCTGCAACGTGCTGGTCGCCAGCGACGTGGCCGCCCGCGGCCTGGACATCGACGATCTCGGGGCCGTGGTCAATTACGAACTGCCGACCGACCCCGACGTATACGTCCACCGCATAGGCCGCACCGGCCGGGCCGGACGTGCCGGCCTCGCCTTGAGCCTGTGCACGCCGCGCGAGGTGTCGCGCGCCACCCAGATCGAAAGCCACACGGGCAGGCCGTTGCGCTGGTCGCGCGCCAGTCTCGCCAACCTCAAGGGGGTCCGAGCGCCCCCAGCCCCGATGGCCACGCTGCGGATCGACGCGGGCCGCACCGACAAATTGCGCCCGGGCGACATCGTTGGCGCGATGACCGGCGATGCCGGGCTTGCGGGCTCTGCCATTGGCAAGATCGACGTGTTCGCCACCCGCTCCTACGTCGCCGTCGCCCGGGGTCAGGCCGACAAGGCGCTGGCACGGCTGCAGGCGGGCAGGATCAAGGGCCGCAATTTCCGGGTCCGGCGGATCTGAAGCCCGACACCCCTGGCTGACGTGCCCGCCCATCCACACCCGCTAGACTATCCACGCCCACTCATCGAGAACCGTCTTATGGCAAAGCCCAATTATTCGTTCGAAAAGCGACAGCGCGAAATCGCCAAGAAGAAGAAGCAGGACGAGAAACTGGCCAGGAAACAGGCCGCCAAGGATGCTGAAACCGAGGCCAATGCGCCCGCTCCTGCCAGCGGCCCGCCCGCAAGCGATGCCTGACTGCCTGGCCTTCCGAATTCCAGGCGCAGGCCGGACATTCTTCGCAGCTGTGTAACCGGGGTACTGATCACCGTGCGGTCCCGCCCGGTCCACGACGCTACAAGGTGAAGCGAGTCTGGAAGCGGCGATCTTCCCCGCTCAGCGGATCAACAAAACGCAATTCCCTTGCCAGCAACTTCAACGGACGGGCGAAGCCTTCGTCGCGCTCGCGCAGTAGCGGATAAAACGCGTCATTGAGTATCGGCGCGCCGAGCGCCGCCATGTGCACGCGCAGCTGGTGCTTGCGGCCCGTCACCGGACGCAACCCATAGCGCCAATACGCATCTCCGCGTTCGATGACGGCGACCTGCGTTTCGCTGTTTGCCTCGGCATCGGTTTCACACATGCGGAAGAATGGCTCGCCCGGCATCAGGCACGTCGCGCGGACCAGCGGAAACACGGCATCGGGCAACGCGGGCGCAAGCGCTTCGTAGGTCTTACCGATGCGGCGCTCGCGAAACAATGCCTGATAACGGGCGCGGCTCGCCGGCTGCGCCGAGAACAGCACCAATCCTGCAGTGTCGCGATCGATGCGATGCAGCGGCACCAGGTCGGGGTTGGACAGCCGCCTGATCAACCTCGACAGCAGTGTCTCGCGCACCCAGCCGCCGGCCGGCGTCACGGGCAGGAACTGCGGCTTGTCGGCGACGACAAGATGTGCATCGGCGTGCAGCACGGATTCCTGGAATGGAATCAGTGGCTCAGCGATGACTTCGCGCCAGTACCGGATGTCCATGCCTGCGCGATGCGGCGTGGCCGGCGTGACCGCTTCACCATCCGCACGCAGCACGCGCCCCCGCGCCATGCGATCAAGCCATTGGTCGCGATGGATTGCCGGAAACCTCTCGCACAGCGCATCGAGCACCGTCGGCCATGGGCCCGGCGGAAGTTGCAGCCGGCTTGCCGCGACCTCGGGTGTGTTCGAGGGCGGTCTCACATCCATTGCGGAGAATCGACGTGCAACATCAGAACAATGCAGGCAATCCCAGATACGGTGCCAGGAACCAGTACGCGCCAAACAGCACCAGCGCCCACATGGCCAGCTTCATCGCCAGGCCCACAGCCTTGAGCGCGAAGTACACGCCGACCACCACCATTGCAATGCCAAGCCAGCTCATGCGACCGCTCCTGGTTGAAGTTGTCGCAGCTTAAACCTTTGGCGCAGATTCCATGCATGTGGGCAGCGGGCGCGATGGGATTGGGATTTACCAGGCGTACCTGTCACGCCCAGGCGCGCCCTACACAGGCTTGATGGGCTGCAAGGCGGCGTCCAGCGCCACGCGCTCGTCGAACACGAAGCAGGTGCCGTCATACCCTGCCCCGCCGACCTGTTCGAAGTATCCAAGGATGCCGCCGTCGAGTTGCAGGACGTTATCCATGCCGTTGGCGCGCATCCACATGGCCGCCTTCTCGCAGCGGATGCCGCCGGTGCAGAAGCTGACGACGGTGGCATCGGCGATGGCGTCGCGGAGCGGCGCGACCGCATCCGGAAACTGCGTGAACCGGTCGATGGGCAGTGTCAGTGCATTTACGAAACTGCCATGCGCCACTTCCTGGCGGTTGCGCGTGTCGAGCAGCACCAGGCGCCTGCCCTCGTCATCGTGGCCTTGGGCCATCCACCGCGCCAGCGTCCCGGGCGAGACCGCCGGCGCACGCGACTCCAGGGGCGAGGCATCGCACTGGCGAAAGCTGATGATCTCCGGCTTGACCTTCACCTTCAGCCGCGCAAACGGCTGCGCGTCGCTGCGGCTGCGCTTGATGCGGAGTTCGGCGAAGCGCGGGTCGGCGCACAACGACTCGACGAACGCCTCGACCGCGGCCTCGCTGCCGGCCAGAAACAGGTTCACCCCTTCATGTGCGACTAGGATCGTGCCGAGCAGCGCGCCGGTGTCCGCCTGCATTCTCAACTGCAGCGCGAGCGCTTCCGGTTCAGCAATGCCGATGAATTGATAGGCGGCGATGTTGAGGATCATGAGGCGATTTTAGGCGGCCGCATAATGCGATGTCGCCATCCCTACCCCTCGCATGCTTCCTGATCCTTACATCGCGCCAGGCCTGGTCGTCATCGGCGGTGGGCCCGCCGGCCTCATGGCGGCGGAAACCGCGCGTGCCGCGGGCGTTGAAGTCGACCTGTTCGAAGGGAAAGGCTCGGTCGGACGCAAATTCCTGGTGGCGGGCAAGGGCGGCTTGAACCTGACCCATGGTGAGCCGCGCCCGCAGCTCGATCGGCGTTATGGCGCACGCAGTGACGCGGTGTCTGCCTGGCTCGACGGGTTCGATGCCGACGCATTGCGCGAATGGGCGCGCGGGTTCGGCATCGAAACCTACATCGGCACGTCGGGGCGCGTGTTCCCGATGGATCGGAAAGCCGCGCCCCTGCTGCGCGGCTGGGTGCGCAGGCTGCGCGAGCGCGGAGTGCGTTTCCATGTGCAGCATCGGTGGCTCGGTTGGGATGCCGACGGTGGGCTGCGTTTCGACACACCCGATGGCGAGCGGGTCGTGCGCGCCGACGCGCTGGTACTGGCGCTGGGTGGCGGCAGCTGGCCCGAGCTTGGCTCCGATGGCGCGTGGCTGCCATGGCTGGCCGCACGCGGGATCGACATCGCGCCGCTGAAACCCTCCAACTGCGGATTCGACATCGGCTGGAGTGAGCACTTCGCAGCACGCCACGCGGGCGCCCCATTGAAACCGGTGGTCGCGCACTGGTTCGATGCCGTTGGGTTTGAACATGCACTGCAGGGCGAATGCGTGGTCACTGCAACCGGGATCGAAGGCAGCCTGGTCTATGCGTTGTCGGCGATGCTGCGCGATACCATCGAGCGCAATGGCCAAGCGACCTTGCATCTGGACCTTGCCCC
>JBDSEX010000322.1:0-2789 GCA_039919835.1 Luteimonas sp. | reverse complement strand
TCCCACAGGATCCCGCCGCTCCGACGATGTACGTCTGTGGGCCCACGGTCTACAACTACGTGCATATCGGCAACGCGCGCGGGCCGGTGCTGTTCGGCGTGCTGGCCGAACTGCTGCACCGTCGGTTCGGCGGACTGCGCTACGCGCGCAACATCACCGACGTGGACGACAAGATCAATACGGCGGCGGCCGAGCTCGGCGTGCCGATCGCGCAGATCACAGATCGGTATTCGGAAGCCTACCGCGAGGACATGGGCGCCCTTGGCGCAACCGTGCCCGATCTCACCCCAGAAGCGACCGCGCACATTCCGCAGATGGTCACGATGATCGAAAGGCTGATCGCATCCGGTCACGCTTATGCCGCGGAAGGCCATGTGTTGTTCTCCGTTGGCAGCTTCAGTGGCTACGGCAAGCTGTCGCGACGCGATCCGGACGAGATGCTGGCCGGCGCGCGCGTGGAAGTTGCACCGTATAAACGCGATGCAGGCGATTTCGTTTTGTGGAAACCATCGACAGGGGATTTGCCGGGCTGGGATTCGCCATGGGGCCGAGGCCGGCCGGGATGGCACATCGAATGCTCGGCGATGGCGGCGGCACACCTGGGTGAAACCATCGACATCCATGCCGGCGGCATCGACCTGCAGTTTCCGCATCACGAAAACGAGATCGCGCAGAGCGAATGCGCGCATGGCGGAAGGATCTTCGCCAAATACTGGCTGCACAACGGCATGTTGAATTTCGGCGGCGCGAAGATGTCCAAGTCGGTCGGAAACATCGAAAAGGTGCACGACCTTGTGCGCGTGCACCCGCCGGAAGCGCTGCGCTACGCGCTGCTGTCAGCGCACTACCGGCAGCCGCTGGAGTGGTCGGATGCGTTGATCGAGCAATCGGTGCGGACGCTGGACCGGCTGTATGGAACGCTGCGGGACATGGACGGCTTGGACGCAGCTCCCGAAATTCCAACAAGCATTGAAGCTGCGCTGGATGATGATCTCAACACGCCACAGGCGTTGGCGGAGATCGCGCGCATCGCCGGCGAGGCACGCGTGTTGCGCAATGAAGTCGGCGACGAGGCACGGGGTGGTACGGGCCATGCGCGGCTTGCCGGCTACAAGTCGCACTTGTTGGGCGCAGGACTTGCCTTGGGATTGCTGCAGCAGACACCTGCAACATGGTTCGCACGCGGCGTGACGCGTACCGAAGACGAGGACGCACGCATCCGGGCGCTGATCGACGAGCGGGCCGCCGCCAAACAGAATCGGGACTTCGCGCGGTCCGATGCGATTCGTGACCAGCTCGCCGAAGAAGGCGTTTTGCTCGAAGACACCGCGCAGGGCGTACGCTGGAAGCGCGCATGATGCGTTGCAGCCGTCATTCCCGCAGAGGCGGGGCGCTCCACAACAGCCGAGGGCTGGCCATCCAGCGAGCTTCGTGACGACCGCTGTAGAGCCAACGTCACTGGATCCCCGCCTTCGCGGGGAGCAGGTCATTGCAAAGTTGACGTTCGTGAAAGCATGGCGATCATGAAAAATCCCCAAGTGAGCGACACACCCTTCCCCCTCGAACCGACGGCCGCCGAAGCGCAGTCCGCCATCGCTGAAGAATTCGCATTCTTCAGCGACTGGTCCGAGCGCTACCAGTACCTCATCGATCTTGGCCGCAAGCTGCCGCTGTTTCCCGATGATCTCAAAACCGAAGAACACCGCCTGCACGGTTGCCAGTCGATGGTGTGGATCGTATCGTCCGGCGATGCATTCCGGCTCGACTTCGCCGCGATCAGCGATTCCTCCATTGTTTCTGGCCTGATCTACCTGGCGCTGCGGTTTTACTGCGGCCGCCCTGCGGCTGAAATCCTCGCCACGGATCCGGACTACATCGCCGCCATCGGGCTTGCGAAACATCTGTCGCCGACACGCACCAATGGCCTGGCAGCACTGATCGCGGCAATCCGCGAGACCGCGCTGCGCGTCGCGTGAGCAACGCAGACCTCGACACGACATCGCTGCTGCGCAACCGCGGCTTCACCGGCCTGCTGTTCTATCGCCTTCTGGCGATGCTGTCTTACCAGATCGTCGCGGTCACGGTCGGCTGGCAGATCTACCAGATCACCCGCGATGCGCTGGCGCTGGGGTTGATCGGACTGACCGAGGTGGTTCCCTATTTCTGCTTCGCGCTGTTTGCCGGCCATGCCGTCGATCATTTGCCCAGGCGCAGGCTGGGAATGTTCGCGTGCATCGGCCTGTTGCTGACCACCCTGCTGCTGGCCGGGGTCGCGAGCGGCGTACTGCCTGCGTTCGGCACGATCACGATCTACGTTGCGATCGCGTTGAACGGCGTGGTGCGCGCGTTTCTCGGACCGGTCTACAACGCCCTGTTTGCGCGCGTGCTCCCGCGCGGGCAGTACGCGCGGGGAGCGGGAATCGGCAGCGTGGTCATGCAGACTGGACTGGTCCTCGGACCCGCAGCCGGCGGACTGCTGATCGCGTGGCAGGGCTTGACGACCACTTACCTGGTGTCCGCGGCGTTCGCCGCGGCCGCTGCCATCGCGATCATCACCCTGCGCGTCACCGAACCCGCCCCGCCCGCCGACCGGGCGCCGGTGTTCAGGAGCATCGGCGAAGGATTGCGCTTCGTTTTCAACAACCAGATCGTCCTCGGCGCGCAGGCGCTCGACATGTTTTCGGTGCTGTTCGGCGGCGCGGTGGCCTTGCTGCCGGCCTTCATCAGCGAGATCCTCGAGTACGGTCCTGAAGCCCTTGGCATCCTGCGAGCCGCGCCGGCCGCGGGTG
>JBDSEX010000321.1:0-5067 GCA_039919835.1 Luteimonas sp. | reverse complement strand
GCCGATGGCCCTGGCGTTGAAAGCGCGTTCTATTTCATGGAGATCAACACGCGCCTACAGGTCGAGCATCCCGTGACGGAACTGACCACCGGGCTCGACCTGGTCGAATGGCAACTGCGTGTCGCCGCGGGCGAGGCGTTGCCGCAGCAACAAGACCAGATCGCACAGAACGGACACGCCATCGAAGTAAGGCTGTATGCCGAAGATCCGGAAGCCGGTTTCCTGCCCGGCTCCGGCAAGCTGGAGCGCCTGCGCCTGCCTTCACCCTCGCTGCCCGGTTCCGGCGGTGCCGTGCGCATCGATTCGGGTGTCGTCGAAGGCGACGTCGTCAGCATCTTCTACGACCCGATGATCGCCAAGCTCATCACCTGGGACCAGGACCGCCCGCGCGCGCTGGCTCGGATGCGCGAAGCCCTGGCGCAATGCGATATCGAAGGCCCGAAATCCAATATCGAGTTCCTGGAGGCGCTGGTGCGTCACCCCGCCATCGTCGACGGCAGCATCGATACCGGTTATCTCGACCGCCATCTCGAGGAATTCATGCCACCGCCTTCGGCGCAGCCTGACCTGCTGGTCGCCGCCACCGTTGCGCAGCTGCTGCAACAGGAACAGACCCTGCGCATGTAGGCCGCAGATTCGAGTGAGCCCGACTCGCCGTGGGCGATCAGCGACGGCTGGCGGACCGGCCATGCAGGCGGGCGCACGCTTGCGTTCCAGCATCGCGGCCAGCGTATCGAAGTCACGGGACACGGCAGCGACGGTACGTATGCCATCGAACACGACGGGCGAAGCATCGCCGTGTCAGGCGCGCGCATGACCGACGGCATGCTCAGTGCGCGTTTCGATGGGGAAGGACGACGCTATCCAGTGTCGATCAGCGCGACCGCCCTCGATGTCCACGACGGCGCGCGGCGTCTGCGGCTTGAACCGATGGCACCCTACCGGTTCGAGCGGGCCGATGTGGGCGGCAGCGGGCATCGCGTGTTGTCGCCGATGCCGGGGCGTATCGTGCTGGTGAAGGTGAAAGCCGGCGATGCCGTCGTCGAAGGCCAGGAGATGCTGGTGATGGAAGCGATGAAAATGGAACTGAGCTTGAAGGCGCCACGAGACGGCACCGTTGCCGAGGTGCGCGCCGCTGCAGGCGATGTCGTGGATGGCGACGCCACCCTGGTCACGCTGGAGACCTGAGATGTCCATGCCGCACGTGGTCCGCATCGTCGAGGTTGGTCCGCGGGACGGCTTGCAGAACGAGAAAAAAGCCATCGCCACTTCCGACAAGATCGCGCTCATCGATCGCCTGTCGGCGACCGGCCTGCAGACCGTGGAAGCCACCAGCTTCGTCAGCCCCAAATGGGTGCCGCAACTTGCCGATGCCGCAGACGTGTTCAACGGCATCACGCGTGTTGCCGGCGTGCGCTATCCGGTGCTGGTGCCCAACCTGCAAGGCTACGAGCGCGCACGCGCGGCTGGCGCGCATGAAGTCGCGGTATTCACCGCGGCTTCGGAAGCGTTCAACCAGAAAAACATCAATGCGTCGATCGACGAATCCATTGAACGCTTCATGCCCGTGCTCGATCGCGCGCAATCCGATGGCGTGCCCGTGCGCGGCTATGTGTCCACGGTGCTCGGATGCCCATACCAGGGTAACGTGCCAGTCGCCGACGTGGTGCGCGTTGCCAGCCGGCTTCATGCGTTGGGTTGCTATGAGATTTCACTCGGCGACACCATCGGCATCGGCACGCCGGCCAAAGCGCGCACGATGCTGAAGGCCGTCGCCGGCGAAGTCCCGATGCACGCGCTTGCGATCCACTTCCACGACACCTACGGCCAGGCGCTTGCCAACATCCTCGCGTGCCTGGAGGAAGGCGTGGCCGTCGTCGATTCAGCGGTGAGTGGCGCCGGCGGTTGTCCCTATGCGAAAGGCGCCAGCGGCAACGTCGCCAGCGAAGACGTGGTCTACATGCTGCATGGACTCGGCATCCGCACGGGTGTCGATCTGGGCAGGCTCGCCGACACCGGGCGCTGGCTGGCGGCGCTGCTCGGACGCGAAACCGGCAGCAAAGTGGGCAAGGCGCTCGCCACGGCATGACCGCGACGTTGCCGCCGCTGGATCACGCCGCCCGAGTCGAGCCACACGACGACGCGGCCCAGCGCGATACCGCCGCCACCCTCGAAGCACTGCAACACGCCTGCGCCGATTCAACATTGAACGCCCCGCTTCGCGCCCTGCTGTTACGCGCTCGCAACGCGCTGCGCGCGGCCGACCTGTCGGCAGACTCCGCACAGCAGCGCTACCGCGCGTTGTTCGACGCAGTGCCGGATCCGGTCAGCGTGCTCGACGAAAACGGCATCGTGCTCGACCTGAACAAGGCCGGCATGGCCGCGTACAAACTGCCGCGCGGGCAGATCGTTGGCCAGTCAATCGAACGCCTGAATCCCGATCTCCCGAAGGATCACCTGGTGCCCGTGTGGGAAACGCTCAACCGCGGCGAAACCTACGTCATTGAAGTCACCAACAAGCGCGGCGACGGCACGCGTTTTCCGGTCGAAGTGCACTCGGCGGGCTTCGTGCATGAGGGCAAGCGCTGCATCATCGCGGTGGCGCGCGATCTCAGCGCGCGCTGGCATGCCGAATCGCGCTACCGGTTGCTGATGGAATCCATTGACAAGGGCGTGATCCTGTTCGACCGCAATCTCGAAGTGGTGTCGGCCAATCCCTCCGCGCACCGCATGCTTGGCATCGCGCGCGGCATCCCCGGCCTGCTGCGAGGCAACGAATGGATCATCGTCGACGAACACGGGCAACCGATGGGCGCGGACGAGTGGCCCACCACGCGCGCGCTGCGCACCGGCCAGTCCATCGGCAGCACCCTGATCGGGCTGAACCACAAACCCTCCAGCCGCATGACGTGGATCTCCGCCGACAACGTGCCCGTGTTCTCGCCCGATTGCGACCAGGCCGATCACGTCTTCGCAATGTTCAGCGACGTGACTTCCCTCAAACGCGACAACGCATTGTTCGACCGCGTGCAATCGCTCGCGCACATCGGCGGGTGGGAATGGGATGCGGGGCTCGGCAAGTTGTATCTCACCGACGAGGCGCGCCACATCCTGGGGCAACCCCAGTCTCCGTCCACGCTCGATGAGATGCTGGCCTGCCTGATGGAGCCAGACCGCACGCGCCTGCGCGCCGCCATCGACGGACTGGGGGCGGATGCGGGTGGCTTTGCGCTGGAAGTGCAGGGAATGCGCGCCGACGGCAGCGATTTCTGGGCGCGGGTGATTGGCCAGGGCGAGCCCGGTGACCCCGGCACGCGCATCACCGGAACGTTGCAGGACGTGACCGAGCGCAAGCAGGCCGATGATGTCCTTCGCGTCCAGGCGCGCACCGATCCGTTGACCGGCCTGATGAACCGCGATGCGCTGCTCGGTGAACTTGGCGCCATGCTGTCAGATCCCGCGCGCGCCGATGTCGCGGTGTTGTACATCGACCTCGATCGCTTCAAGACCATCAACGATGTGCTCGGACACGCGGCGGGTGATGAATTGCTGATCAGCGCGGCGCAGCGCATCCACGGCGCAATCATCGGCGAGGGATTGCTCGCGCGGTTCGGCGGCGATGAATTCCTCGCGGTCTGCGCGACTGGCGACGATGCGGAACGTCCGCAACGGCTGGCTGAACGCGTGCTGGCATCCTTCGCGGAGAGTTTCGAGTTCGGCAACGACGAGTTCGCCATGACCGCCAGCATCGGCATCGCACGCACGCCGGGCGACGGGTCACGGCCGCAGCAGCTCATCCAGAATGCCGACGTGGCGATGTACGACAGCAAGCGCCGGACGCGCAACGGATGGCAGGCATTCACGCCCGACCTGGCGCAACGGCAGCAGGATCGCCTGCAGATCGAGACGCAGCTGCGCCGCGCCGTCGACAACGGCGAGTTCCACCTTGTCTATCAGCCGCAGGTCGACCTGCGGGACGGCCGCATTGTCGCGGCCGAGGCATTGATCCGCTGGGACAGCCACCAGCTCGGCGAATTGCGACCCGACATCTTCATCAGCCATGCGGAGACCACGGGCGACATCGTGCGCATCGGTGCATGGGTGCTGCACCAGGCCTGCAAGCAGGCGGATGCATGGCGCCGGCAGGGCCACGGCATCGTGCGCATGGCGGTGAACGTGTCGTACCGGCAGTTCCTTGCCGAGGATCTGGTACGGCGCGTCAGCGAGGCCCTCGACGAATTCGATTTGCCCGGCTCGGCACTGGAACTGGAATTCACCGAGCGCGTACTGATCGAGGACGCGCCGGACACCATTCTTGCGCTGGAAAAACTTCGCGCGATGGGCGTGCAGCTGACCATCGACGATTTCGGCGAAGGCTACAGCGCGCTCAATTACCTGCGGCGACTGCCGATCCACGGACTCAAGCTGAGCCAGCTGTTCGTCAGCGGCGTGCCGGGCAATCCATCGGATGTCGCCGTGTGCCGCGCCGTGTCGGCGATCGCAACCAGCCTCGGGCTCGGGCTGGTGGCCGAAGGCATCGAGTCGGAACTGCAGCGCCAGTTCCTGCTGCAGATGGGCGTGCTGGTGGGCCAGGGATTCCTGTTCGCGCCCGGCCTCGTGGCCGACGAATTCGCAATGCGCCTGCAGCAGGACCAGGAGGCCGGTGAGCATGCCTGACTCGTTGGCGCGCGTGCTGATCCGTCCGATCCGCGCATCGGACGATGCCGCAGTCGCTGCGATCATCCGTCGCGTGATGCCGGAATTCGGCGCGCTTGGCGACGGGTTCGCGATCAACGACCCGGAAGTGGACTGGATGAGCCGCGCGTATGGCGCGCCGCGTTCGATGTACTTCGTGGTCGAACGCGACGGCGTCGTGGAAGGCGGGGGTGGCGTTGCGCCGCTTGTTGGCGGCGATGCCAATACCTGCGAACTGCGCAAGATGTATTTCCTTCCGACGATGCGCGGCCTGGGAGCGGGTACTGCGCTGATGACGCGCTGTCTGGACGAGGCGCGTCATTCCGGTTTCACGCAGTGTTACCTTGAAACCCTGCGCGGCATGGACGCGGC
>JBDSEX010000314.1:0-2807 GCA_039919835.1 Luteimonas sp. | reverse complement strand
GAACACGACATCGACGCAGCCTGGGTGCACGCGCAGAACGGCGGCCGCGCCGGTGCCGGACGCGCCATCGTCGAAGGCTTCATCGATTTCGACTACGAGATCACGCTGCTCACCGTGCGCCATCGCGACGGCACCAGTTTCTGCGATCCCATCGGCCATCTGCAGCGCGATGGGGACTATCGCGAGAGTTGGCAACCGCAGCCAATGTCCACGCGTGCACTGGCGCTGGCGCATGGAATCGCGCGCAGCGTCACCGACGATCTTGGTGGCTGGGGTGTGTTCGGCGTGGAATTGTTCATCAAGGACGACGAGGTGTGGTTCAGCGAAGTCTCGCCACGGCCGCACGACACCGGGCTGGTGACGTTGGTTTCGCAGGATCTTTCGCAGTTCGCGCTGCACGCGCGCGCCATCCTCGGGCTGCCGGTTCCGGTGATCCGGCAACTGGGTCCATCCGCTTCGACGGCGGTGCTGGCGGAGGGCCATGGCGTGCCCCGGTTCGGCAATGTCGATGGTGCGCTGCAGG
Organism: Luteimonas sp.; assembly: GCA_039919835.1. Taxonomy (GTDB): domain Bacteria; phylum Pseudomonadota; class Gammaproteobacteria; order Xanthomonadales; family Xanthomonadaceae; genus JALYOU01. The sequence goes on along the minus strand of JBDSEX010000314.1, from coordinate 2,284 downwards.
TCGCGGATACGGCGTTGCGTCTGTTCGGCAAGCCGCGCGTCGAAGGCCATCGCCGCGTTGGAGTGACCCTGGCACGCGGCGAGAACATCGACGATGCCCGCGCCGTGTCCCGCGATGCCGCCGCCGCGCTCACCATCGATCTGCTATGACTGCCGCGTCCAACCAGCGCGTGCCGAGTCCATGAACGAAAGCGAAGGTTATGCCGTGTACTTCTTCCCGCAGGCGCTGGAGGCGCTGGGCGAGGCGATCAAGCCGTATCTCGTCGAGGGTGCCGCTGGCGCACACGTGTTGTGCAGCCAGATCGATACGTCGGGTTCGCTGATCGAGATGACGTTGCACGGCAACACACAGGGCGGCAAGAACATCGAGGTCGAATTGATGGTGCCGAGCGGCATGATCCGCATGATCGTCTCCGCGCACAGCGAAGATGCGTTCGGTTTTGGCCGGCGCGTCGCCGAGCCTCGCATGGCGCTGCCGGTGGTTGGGCCGACTGCGGCGCAGAACACCGCCGTGCCTGATCCGCGTCCGCATGCAGTCCCGGAAACCGCTGACGCGTCTGCCGCACCCGCGGGCAACGATGAAACGAGGGAGTAGGGCCGGTCCCGACCCCAGGATTTTTTCGCCGCAAGACTGCTCCCGCCTGACTCGGCGGACGCAGCTACTCCAATCAACCACGCGACCTGACCGGGCGCGACTACGCATCACGCGGCGTCATGTCTGTTGCAGCAACTCCATGCGCTTCCACTCGCGCCCGTTGAACCCCTGCAGCGGCTGGAACCTGCGCTTGTAGTCCATCTTGCGGTGGCCATCGATCCAGTATCCAAGATAGAGATGCTCGCGTTGCTCGCGGCGCGCCCATTCGATCTGGTGCAGCACCGCCAGCGTGCCGAGCCCACGTTGCACCGCATCGGGATCGTAGAAGGTGTACACGGCTGAAAGCGCGTGTTCGACCATGTCGGTCACTGCCACGGCCAGCAGGCGCCCGTGTTCGCGCAATTCCAGGAAACGCCCGGTGGCCCAGCCGCCGATCAGGAATTGCTCGAACTCGGTGGCGCCGTGATCGTCCATGCCGCCTGCCGGATGGCGGGCAGCGAGATAGCGCTGGTACAGGGCCAGTTGTTCTTCGGTGCGTTCGGCCGCGACCACGCGCATCTCGATGTCGGCGTTTCGTTTCAGGCAGCGGCGCTGGCTGCGGTCCGGCACGAAATCGGCGACCGGCACCCGCACCGCGACGCACGCCTTGCAGCCCTGGCAATGCGGGCGATAAACAAGGTCACCTGAGCGCCGGAAACCCCAGCTCAACGCCAGCGCATACAGTTCCGGCAAGCGCGGATCGCGCGGATCGATGACCAGGTCGCGCGCGATGCGGTCGGGCCAGTAGCCGCAGACGTGCTCGCCGGTGTGGAAAACGCGCAGGTCTTCGGCTTCGCGCATCGCGTCAGTCCAGGACCATCGCCAGCAGTTGCCAGAACACCACGCCGGCAAACAAGCCAGCGGCGGCACCGGCCACGAGATCGTGCGGTGAATGCCGTTGCAAGGCCAGGCGCGACCAGGCAAGAAGCGCGGCGAACACCAGTCCCCCGGCGCCAATCCTCCAGTCGATACTCCACAGCAGCAGCGCGGCGAAGACCGCGAACGCCAGGTGCAGCGACAGCGTGCAGTAATGCGATGACAGCATCGCCACGGCGATCAGCAATGCTGACACACCCATGCCGAGTGCGAGTTCGCGCATCGCGCCGAACCACGCAAGCACCGCGGCGCATGCAAGCGCAACCAGCAGGAAACGGTTCAGCGCAACGCGTTCGCGTCGCGCGCTGGCGTCCACGTGTTGCCAGTGGCCGCGCCGCACCTGCCACCACGAGTACGCCATCACCACGGCGGTGAATGCGCCGAATCCCACCGCAATCACCAGTGTGTTGCTGCCTCCGCCATCGCTGGCCGCCGACAATGCCAGCACCGCCAGCGGCAACATCAACAGGGGATGGCCGAGGATCGAAACCGCGCGGGCGAGGGCGTCGTGACGCATGCTGGAAGCATACTGCGCCCGCCATCGGCGCAATGGCGGCACCACCTATGCTGAACGCGGCCGCGGCCGCGTCAACCGCGCAAGCCCGGGCGCGTTGACTTGGGCAGCGACGGCATTCCGCCGGCCGCTACGGACCGCTTGAAAACAGGAGTCAACGAATGAATCGTCTGCAATGGCTGACCGTCGCGCGGGTCGCGACCAGCGCGTCGACCGCGGCGTTGGCGCAGCAAGGCGCGGCCTCGCCGGTCAAGTCGCAAC
>JBDSEX010000200.1:0-6128 GCA_039919835.1 Luteimonas sp. | reverse complement strand
CCGTCGGCGATGCGTTGTTCCAACGCGCGTCGCGAACCGAGGCCCGCCTGGGCGAGCACCTTATGCAGGCGTTCTTCCAGGCGCGGCGCGTCGGGTGGTGTCGCATCGTCGCGCTTCAGGGACAGCTTGCGGCGGTCCTTGTCGGTCGGGGTGTCGTTGCTCATGCGTGGCTCCGGTCGCTGTCGCCGTCTTCGGCGAGGGCGCTGTTTTCAAGGGTGGCGTTGTCGTCGGATTCGTCGTGCGAATCGGTTCGTTGGTTGGTGTCCGGGTCGTCTTCGACAGAAGGCGGCCGTGATGCGGCTTCCCGCCCTGGCTCGTCGCCGGCATGGGGATCACTCTCGGCGGCCATGATGTCAACGTCGCTGATGTCGACGCCGCTGATGTCGAGGCCGCTGGCGGAATCGCCGCCAACGTCGCGGGCGATGTCGCCAATCGGCATTGCCTCCCCCTCGAAGCGGAACTGCGGGTCCAGCTCGCCGAAGTCCTTCAACTCCGACAACGGCGGCAACTCATCCAGGCGTTTCAGATTGAAATAATCGAGGAAGCCCTTGGTGGTACCGAGCAGTTCGGGCCTGCCCGGCACATCGCGATGCCCGACTACCCGGATCCATTCGCGTTCTTCCAGCGCCTTGATGATGTTGCTGTTGACCGACACGCCGCGGATCTGTTCGATCTCTCCGCGCGTAATGGGCTGGCGATAGGCGATCAATGCCAGCGTTTCCAGCGTCGCACGTGTGTATTTGGTTTGCCGCTCGGTCCACAGGCGCGCGACCCATGCATGCACGTCTTCCTGTACCTGGTAACGGAAGCCCGAGGCCACTTCGACCAGCTCCACGCCACGATCAGCCGATTGCGCGCGCAGCGTTTCCAGTGCCCGTTCGACGCTGCCGTCGGGGGCCGGCTCGTCGAGCGGGAACAGGCCGTGCAGCTGCGCCAGCGCCAGAGGCTGGTTGGCCGCCAACAGGGCGGCTTCGACGATGCGGGTGATGAAGGTTTGATCCATGGAATTCTGTTTCAAGTCGCTCTTTCGCAAGTCGGATGTTCATCACCGTCATTCCCGCGTTGGCGGGAATCCGGTGACCTAGATTTGTATCGCCCACAAGATCAGTGGATTCCCGCCTTCGCGGGGATGACGAGCAAAAGCGAAGACGCGTTACTGCGCGTCGTCATTCGCGGCGTTGCCGTCATCATCGAACTCGCTGGACAACGCCAGCGCCTCGACATCGCCATCCACCGTCGCCAGCGACTTGACGTAGATCGGCGCCAGGGCGCGATGGTCGCCTTGGCGAACGTCTTCAGGCGATTGCTGCACGACATCGAGGAGCTGTTCCTTGGCCAATTCAAGCAGTGCCAGGAACGTCACCACCACGCCGAGCTTGCCCTCGCGCGGCTCGAACAGCGACTCGAAGCGGTGGAACTTGCCGCCGCGCAGGCGCGTCAGCAGGTCGCTCATCCGCTGCCGCACGCTCAGCGCGTCGCGCTTGATCGCCACCTGCGTGTACAGCTCCGCGCGCTTGAGCACGTCGTGCAGCGCCAGCAGCATCTCGCGCAGCTCCACCGGCGGCGGCGGCCGCACCGCCGCGCGATCCGGCACGAAGGCGCCGGCAACGCTGGTGTCGCGGTCCAGCCGGGTCAGGCCGTCGATGTCTTCGGCGGCCTGCTTGAAGCGTTCGTATTCCTGCAGACGGCGCACCAGCTCGGCGCGCGGGTCGCCTTCCTCGCCTTCGTCGATGACCGCCCGAGGCAGCAGCATCCGCGATTTGATCTCCGCCAGGATCGCAGCCATCACCAGGTACTCGGCGGCCAGCTCGAAGCGCAGCTCGTGCATCGCCTGGATGTAGTCGACGTACTGCCGGGTGATCTCGGCGACCGGGATGTCGAGGATGTCCAGGTTCTGCCGGCGGATCAGGTAAAGCAGAAGGTCTAGCGGCCCCTCGAATGCCTCCAGGATGATCTCCAGAGCATCCGGCGGGATGTACAGATCTTGCGGAATCTGCAGCAGCGGCTGGCCAAGCACCATCGCCAGCGGCATTTCCTGCTGCTGCGGTCGTGTCTTCTCGGTGGGCGGGGTCGCGACGGGCGCGGAAGTTTGTGTCATCGGATCGGCGCTTGGCCGTCAGGTCGGGAATGGAGGCAGTGGCATCTCAGACTGTGGCATCCCAGGCTGAACAGGTGGAACTTCGCACATGCGAACGCCGGGTCGCGTCGCGAGGGTCTCTTGCAGAAAAACATACGGTGCATCGAAGTCGACGCGATGTTCCGAAAACGTCTTCAGGCAATACGCGCCGGGAATGCGGCGGACAGCGAAGAGGTCGTTGGGCGCGGAGCCGGGTGGGGGCAGCGAATCGTGCCGGGTCGCGGCGGCCGCTGCATCCGGCCTCGAATCAATCGTTCACACCGATCGAAGGCTAGGGTACGGGCTGCGGTTGCGGGTGTCCAGCGTGGCCGCACCGCCTAGAATCCAGCATCAGCGCGGGAGCAGGCAGGCATGTGGTACGTGATCGAAGGGTATGACGGTACAAATGCATTGGCTGGACGCGGCGAACATCGGCCCGCGCACTTGGCGCGCCTCGTGGCCTTGCGCGAAGACGGACGCCTGCTGCTGGCGGGCCCGTGCCCGGCGATCGATGCGGAGGATCCGGGGCCGGCCGGATTCAGTGGCAGCGTCGTGATCGCCGAATTCCCCTCGCTCGAGGACGCGCGCGCGTGGGCGGACGCCGATCCGTACGTCAGCGGCGGGGTGTATGCGCGTACCGAAGTACGGCCGTTCAAGCCGGTGCTGCCATGAATGTCGACAGCACATCCAATGACGGCGCCTCTGGAGAACGCACCCTTGATCTCGGCACCCTGGAAACCAGCCGGCGCGTAGCGACGATCCGCGCCGCGCTTGAGTCCGCGTTCGCGCCGCAGCAACTGGAGATTCGCGACGACAGCCATCGCCACGCAGGACATGCCGGTGCGCGGGACGGCAGGGGGCACTTCAGCGTCGCGATCGTCAGCACCAGCTTCGCCGGCATGAATGCCGTGACGCGCCACCGCGCCGTCTATGCCGCACTGGGGGACTTGATGTCGACCGACGTCCATGCGCTCGCGATCCGGGCGCGAACACCCGACGAGGCTTAAAGGCCTGAATCTGCGCCGCTATACTCGACGCCAGCTTGTGCATGTTTGCGAGATCACTGCCATTTGAATCAATGGCATAGCGAACAAATTGCATCCTTTAACTAACGTTGCGCAGACGTTCCACGCGCAATAAAGAGACCCTCAACACCGCATGCGCCTGTCCACGATCAAGCTGTCCGGTTTCAAATCATTCGTCGATCCGACCACGCTGCACCTGCCGACCAACATGACCGGCGTGGTCGGCCCGAACGGGTGCGGCAAGTCCAACATCATCGATGCGGTGCGCTGGGTGATGGGCGAGAGCTCAGCCAGCCGCCTGCGTGGCGATTCGCTCACCGATGTGATTTTCTCCGGCAGCTCGGCGCGCAAGCCGGTGTCGCAGGCGACGGTCGAACTGATCTTCGACAACAGCGACCACACCGTCACCGGCGAATTTGCCGCCTTCAACGAAATCTCGGTCAAGCGCACCGTCAGCCGCGACGCCACCAGCACCTATTACTTGAACGGCACCAAGTGCCGCCGTCGCGACATTACCGACCTGTTCCTCGGCACCGGCCTCGGGCCGCGCAGCTATTCCATCATCGAGCAGGGGATGATCAGCCAGATCATCGAGGCGCGGCCGGAAGACCTGCGCGTGTACCTGGAAGAAGCGGCGGGCATCTCCAAGTACAAGGAGCGCCGCAAGGAAACCGAAACGCGGATCCGCCATACCCGCGAGAACCTCGAGCGCCTGAGCGACCTGCGCGACGAGGTCGGAAAGCAACTCGACCACCTCAAGCGCCAGGCTCGCCAAGCCGAGCAGTACCAGGTCATCCAGGCCGACCGCAAGGTCAAGGACGCCGAGTGGAAGGCGTTGCGATACCGCACGCTCGACCAGCAGCTTCAGATGCAGCGCGAGGCGCTGGCGCAGCAGGAAACACGGCTGCAGCAACTCATCGCCGAGCAGCGCGAGGCCGAGCGCCAGATCGAAACCGGGCGCCAGCGCCAGCTGGAAGCCGGCGAGGCGCACAGCCAGGCACAGGCGGCGGTGTACCAGGTCGGAGGCAACCTGGCGCGCATCGAACAGCAGATCCAGCACCAGCAGGAAATGGCGCAGCGATTGCAGCGCGCGCGCGACGAGGCGCAGAACGCGCTGGCCGAACTAGGACAGCACATCAGCGGCGACGAAGCGCGGCTTGGCGTTCTGCGTACCGCCATCGCCGAGGTCGACCCACAGCTGTCGCAATCACAGGGTGAAGACGAATCGCGGCAGTCGGCATTGCGCGAAGCCGAAGCGAAACTCGCGGACTGGCAACAGCGTTGGGACGCGCATGGACGCGAACAATCCGAAGCTGCGCGCGCGGGCGATGTCGAGTGCACCCGCGTCGACTACCTGGATCGCCAGGCCCTTGATGCGGATCGACGCCGCGAGACGCTGACAAGCGAGCGCAGCGGCTTCGATCTGGAGGCCCTGGCCGCGCAGTTCGTGCAGTCGCAAACGCAGCACGACACGCAGAAGACGTCACTCGAGACGCTGGGCACGGATCTCGATGCGCGCAAGCAGGCGGTCACCGAGCTGCAGGACCAGCAGCGCACGGCGCAGACCGAACTCGCCGATGTGCGCAAGCAGACGCAGGAAGCGCGTGGCCGATTGTCGTCGCTGGAAACCTTGCAGCACGCGGCGCTTGGGCAGGAACAGGGCGCGGCCGTCGAATGGCTGCGGCAGCGTGGCCTTGATTCGTCGGCGCGCGTCGGTGAGTCGCTTCGCGTCGAATCGGGCTGGGAAAACGCCGTCGAGTCCGCATTGGGGCAATTGATCGAAGGCGTGCTGGTCGATGCGCCGGAAGTCCTGGTCGATGCGCTCGGCGAACTTGGCGAAGGTCGCCTGACGCTGGTTTCTCCACACGACGAATCCGTGGAATTCGCGGCAGGCACGCTGGCCGCCAAGGTGCAGGGACCGGTCGCCATCCGCCGCCTGTTGTCCAAACTTCATGTTGCCGAGGACCTGCGCGAGGCGCGGGCGTTGCTGCCAGGGCTGGGCGACGCGGAATCGGTCATTACGCGGCACGGCGAACGTTTGGGCACCGGCTGGGTGCGCGTCCTGCGGTCCGGCGCCGCCAAGCAGGGTGCCTTGCTGCGCGAGCGGGAGATCCAGTCGCTGCGCGGCGACATCGAAGCGCTGCAGCAGCGCGAAGCCGAACTCGAGCGCGGGCTGACCGCGTGGCGCGACCGCGCGCTGGTCGCTGAACAGCAGCGCGAGGAGGCGCAGCGCGGGCTGTACCTCGTTCATCGGAGCGTCTCCGAGTTGGCTGGGCAATTGCAGAGCCAGCAGGGCCGAATGGAGTCGGCGCGTGGCCGCATAGGATTGATCGACGCCGAACTCGCGCAACTTGCACAGGTCATCGATGACAGCCGCGAACAATCTCGCGTGGCGCGCTCGACCCTTGAAGACGCCGTGGAGCGCATGGCCGAACTCGAAACGATCCGGCGCACGCTCGACGACGAACGCAGGACCCTCGCAGAAAGCCGCGACATCGCCCGCAACGCCGCGCGCGAATCGCGCGATGCCGCGCATGCGCATGCGTTGACGCTCGAGTCGCAACGCGCGCAGGTGCTGGCGTTGACCCAGGCACTCGATCGCATGGGCAACCAGCGCGGCCAGCTCGACAGCCGGCTTGGTGAACTGTCTTCACAATTGACCAGCGGAGACGATCCGGTCAAGGCGCTGGAAGGCGAACGCCAGGCCACCCTGGAACAGCGAATAGGCGTCGAACGGGCGCTGGCGTCCGCACGCGCTGCGCTGGATGGCATCAACGACGAATTGCGCGGCTATGAGCAGACCCGCCAGCAACGCGATGAACAGGCACTTACCGAGCGCGAGGCGATCTCGCAGCGCAAGCTCGACCGCCAGGCCTTGGCCCTGCATGCCGAACAACTGTCGGACGCCGTCGTCAGCGCCGGTTTCGTACTCGATGATGTCGTTGCCGCGCTTGCGGTCGATGCCGATGTCGCGGCCTGGGAAAAAA
>JBDSEX010000204.1:0-4161 GCA_039919835.1 Luteimonas sp. | reverse complement strand
CGAATTCCGGAATCAAGCCGAACTTGATCAGGTCTTCCGGTTCGACGTTCGACAAGACCTTGCCCATCTCGGTCTTGCGCTCGGAACTCTTGACCTTGGCGCCAAAACCGATGCCGCCGGCCTCCGTGCTGCGCTGCTGGATGATCTTTTCGAGTCCCGCGAACGCACCGCCGACGATGAACAGGATGTTGCGCGTGTCCACCTGCAGGAATTCCTGCTGCGGATGCTTGCGCCCGCCTTGCGGCGGCACGGAGGCGATGGTGCCCTCGATCAGTTTGAGCAGCGCCTGCTGCACGCCCTCGCCCGATACGTCGCGCGTGATCGACGGGTTCTCGCTCTTGCGCGAAATCTTGTCGATCTCGTCGATGTAGACGATGCCCTGCTGCGCCTTGTCGACGTCGTAGTCGCACTTCTGCAGCAACTTCTGAATGATGTTCTCGACGTCTTCGCCGACATATCCAGCCTCGGTCAGCGTGGTCGCGTCGGCGATGGTGAACGGCACGTTGAGCAGGCGAGCCAGCGTTTCGGCCAGCAGCGTCTTGCCTGAGCCGGTCGGGCCGACCAGCAGGATGTTGGACTTGGCGAGCTCGACATCGTCGGCCTTCTGCCGGCTCTCGATGCGCTTGTAGTGGTTGTACACCGCGACCGCTAGCGTGCGCTTGGCGCGCAACTGGCCGATCACGTACTGGTCAAGCACGTCGAGGATTTCACGCGGCTTGGGCAGGGAGCTGCGCGCCGACTGCGACTTCTCTTCGAGTTCCTCGCGGATGATGTCGTTGCACAATTCGACGCATTCATCGCAGATGAACACGCTCGGCCCGGCGATCAGCTTGCGGACTTCGTGCTGGCTCTTGCCACAGAAGGAGCAGTACAGAATCTTGCTGCCACTGTCGCCAGTACGGCCTAGACGGTCTTCAGTCATTCCACGGATACCTGGTCCAAACGGTGACGGCGCGAGAATAACACCGGATCACAGCCGGTGCTTTCATGGGTAAATTCATATGAAACCAGCCCCGGGAATGCGGCCGGAACAGGAGAGGTCCGCCGCATCAACTGGGCTGGATCGACTCTTCGGGGCGCCGCTCGAGCACCTCGTCCACCAGGCCGTATTCGCGCGCGGCCTCGGCGCTCTTGAAATTGTCGCGCTCGGTGTCGCGCGCGATCGTTTCCAGCGCTTGGCCAGTATGCTTGGACAGGATCTCGTTGAGCCGCTGCCGCATGCTCAGGATTTCGCGCGCATGGATGTCGATGTCGGTCGCCTTGCCGGAGAATCCGCCCAGCGGCTGGTGGATCATCACCCGCGAATTTGGCAGTGTATAGCGCTTGCCGCTTGCACCCGCCGCGAGCAGCAGCGCGCCCATGCTGGCAGCCTGGCCGACGCAGATCGTGCTCACGTCGGGCTTGATGTACTGCATGGTGTCGTAGATCGCCATGCCGGCGGTGACGATCCCGCCGGGCGAATTGATGTACAGGCTGATGTCTTTCTCGGGATTTTCCGCTTCCAGGAATAGCATCTGGGCGACGATCACGTTGGCGACGTGGTCATCGACGCCACCCACCAGGAAAATCACGCGCTCTTTCAGCAGGCGCGAATAGATGTCGTAGGCGCGCTCGCCGCGGCTGGTCTGTTCGACCACCATCGGAACCAGGTTCAAGGCCTTGGTTTCATTGCTCATGGTTGGATCCTGCCTCGACGAGATGGTGGATGATGCGACCCGCAGCCGCTACCTGAAGTTGCATCACTGCGGGCGGATCGCATCCTGGAACGACAGGGTCTGCTCTGTGTGCTGGGCCCGCTCGGCGATCCAGTCGATCACCTGCTCTTCCATCACCCGCGCCTGCAGTCCATTCATCAACTGGGGGTCGTTGCGGTACAACTCAACAACCTGGTCCGGTTCCTCATAGGTCGAAGCGATAAGACGCAACGTCTCGTTCAGACGCTTGCCTTCAAGACGCATGTCATGCCTGCGTGCGAGCTCGCCAACCAGCAGCCCGACCAGCACGCGCTTGCGCGCAGCGTCCATGAATGGACCAGGCACGGCGTCGAAGCGCTGGCCTTGCTGGCGCGCGTGCTCGGCCGCGTTGGCTGCCATGGCCTTGGCTTCGTTCTCGACCAGCCGCGGCGGCATCTCGACATGCGAGTAGGCGGCGATGAGCTGCTCGCCGACTTCACGGCGAAGCCGGTTCATCAGCGCTCCTTTCAGTTCTCGCTCGAGATTTGTACGGATGTCGGCACGGAACTGTTCGGGATCGCCACTCTTGACGCCGAAGCTCTTGATGAACAGCCGGTCGATTTCAGGCAGCACTGGCTCCGACACATGCACCGCATGCACATGCACGCCAGCGGACTGCCCGGCCAACTGCGGCACCGGCCATTCGGCGGGAAAATCGACCTGGATGGTTTTCTCTTCGCCTTCGGACATGCCCGCGAGCGCAGATTCGATCGCGGCGAACATCATGCCCGAGCCGATTACCGTGCTGCCCTTCTCTACGCCCTCAGCTGGCAATCGCTCACCGCCAACTTCGGAAAACATCTCCAGTTCGACCAGATCGCCTTCGTTCGCGTCGCGTTCGACCGGGCTCCAGGTACGACGTTGCGTGCGCAGGTTCTCGACCATGCGGTCGATGTCCGCGTCGCCCACTTCTGCCGTATGCCGAATGACGGTGAGCTTTTCTACATCGATGTCGCCGAAATCGGGGACCACTTCGAATGTGGCAACGTAGGCAAGTTCACCCTCGCCGGCGGCTTCCGTGCTGGGCACGATCTGCGGATTGCCAGCGATGCGGAAGGTCTGTTCGCGAATGGCGTTGTCAAAGCCTTCCCGGAGCAGGCCGTCGAGGATCTCGGCACGTACCTGCTCGCCATAGCGCTGTTCGATGACCTTGGTTGGCACCTTGCCAGGGCGGAAGCCCTTGATGCGCGCGCCCCGCGCGATTTCGCGCAGACGGCCACCCACTTGGGTATCCAGGCTCAGCGCCGGGAGGCGGAAGGTCAGCCGGCGCTCGAGGTCGCCGATGGATTCAACCGAAACTTGCATGTGGACTCCTGCATCTGCGTGCTCATTGCCGCAGCTTGGAAAATTGGGTGCCGGACCTGCCTTTGCCGCGCCATGGCGTCTGGAACGGTCAAAACGACTGGGTAGTTTGGCTGATTTGCCGCTTGGCCGCCATATGGAGGCGTGTCGGCTTGGCCCTCTCAGTCCTGACCACCCTGCAGGAGAGACAGCGGGTCGGCGGTCAGTTTCGCCGCGCATATCGGCGCCTTCAGTTCCGCCCATCGCGCGGCGCACCAATCAAAGCATCCTCAGCGGGTTCCTCACGTGCGCGCAGGCGAACTTACTTTCGAACCGGAGGTTTGCAGGTGATGTGGCTTGGTGCGAAAGGGGGGACTCGAACCCCCACGCCTTGCGGCGTCAGAACCTAAATCTGGTGCGTCTACCAATTCCGCCACTTTCGCATTTGCTTCGTCGTTGTCTGCAGGCCGATTTTACGGGCAATCCGCTTTGGCACAAAAAAAGCGCCTGGAAACCAGGCGCCTCGAAGATGGTGGGCTGTGAAGGATTCGAACCTTCGACCTATTGATTAAGAGTCAACTGCTCTACCAACTGAGCTAACAGCCCGCGCGACAAAGTTTAACAAACTGGGGTGGAAGACGGGATTTGAACCCGCGACCCCCGGAATCACAATCCGGTGCTCTAACCAACTGAGCTACATCCACCATTGAACTCGTGCAGGATAACAATCCTTGTGCGTTTTCAGCTTTGCGATCCTTGTCCCCGTGCATGGGTGTTACCAGAACGCTTCTCCGGCAACCTGACAAAACCGCCTGCGCTTCATTTTCATGGCGCGGGCGGCGCGTTCTTCAGTCACGTAACCTATTGATCGATTGGCGCGCCCGACAGGACTCGAACCTGTAACCGCCGGCTTAGAAGGCCGGTGCTCTATCCGGTTGAGCTACGGGCGCCCGGGCCGGATTGTCGCATCGAACTTCACACTGGGTACTCCGGCCTCGAGCCTCCGAATCCGGCATGCCCGGTGGTCGGGGAGACAGGATTCGAACCTGCGACTTCCTGCTCCCAAAGCAGGCGCTCTACCAAGCTGAGCTACACCCCGGGTGACGGGTCCAATCTTGCATTCCGGCGCGCCAACGCCGCGAGAGGA
>JBDSEX010000189.1:0-5284 GCA_039919835.1 Luteimonas sp. | reverse complement strand
ACGTAGATCGGCGCGCCGAGGGTGTCGATCGCACGCTTGACGATCTCGATCGCACGATCGACGCCGGCGCAGAATCCGCGTGGGTTGGCGAGCAGGACATCCATGGCAGGATTTTACTCCGCGACGTCGACCGGCTTCGAAGTCGTTTTTGCCGCCCGCTTGCCGTCGAGCAAGCCAAACAGGGCGATGCCGATGGCCCCGGCAACGATGGCTGAATCGGCGATGTTGAATGCGGGCCAGTAGTGGTCCCGCCAGTGCCACTGGATGAAATCGACCACATGGCCGTGCAGCAGGCGGTCGATGACGTTGCCGATCGCGCCACCGATGACGAGTGCAAAAGGAAGGGCCGATCTCCAGTCGCGGCGGGGCGTCTTGGACAACCAGACGCTCAGCAGCCCGGTTATCCCGATCGCGAGCACGACGAAGAAGTATTTCTGCCAGCCACCGGCATCGCTGAGGAAACTGAAAGCCGCGCCGGTGTTGTAGGTGCGGTACCAGTTCCAGAACCCTTCGATGAAGGGAATGGGCTGGTATTCGGGCAAGGTTTCGAGCACCCACCATTTGGTGAGTTGGTCGAGTGCGATCACGGTGATCGAGAACAGGAGCCAGATCAGTGCGCTAGGTTTGGGGTGGGTCATGGCGCTGGTGCCTCTGTTTGAACGCTCCTCCCGCCGGGAGAAGGTGGCCGGATGGGAATGCGGGCGAGGATGATCACGTTGCAGTCAACAGGAGTCGCGAGTCATTGCGACGCCATCATGCGGCGCGAGCCATGCGCCACCGCATGCCGGGGGAGAAGGCAACATCAAAACCATTGCCTGTCTTCGCCAGGACCTTCGACATTCGCAACGCAGCGGCTGCAAATCTCCGGGTGCTCTGCGTGCGCGCCGACATCGGCACGATAGTGCCAGCAGCGAACGCACTTCTGCTTTGATGTGCGCGTTGCCACGACACCCATGTCGCCGGCTGAATCAATTTCCTGCAGCGTGACGTCGCCGCTGATCAACAGGAAACGCAACTCGTCAACCAGCGGAGAAAGCCAGGCCTGATCGGCAACGCCTGTCCGCAGGGTGATCTCCGCTTCGAGTGCCGCACCGATCTCGCCGTTCGCGCGCATCGGCTCGAGCACCTTGCTGACCTGGTCGCGCAGCGCCAGCAAATGCTCGAAGTCCCGCGTCGACAAGGCCGCGTCCTCGGCCAGCGGAGCGAGACCGTCGTACCAGGTTGCGAACAGCACATTGTCTTCGTGCTTGCCTGGCAGGAATTTCCACAATTCATCAGCGGTAAAACTCAGTATCGGGGCGATCCAGCGCACGAACGCCGCGGCGATGCGATACATCGCGCTTTGCGCCGAACGCCGCCCGCGTGAATTTTCGGGCATCGTGTAGAGCCGGTCCTTGGTCACGTCCAGGTACAGCGAGCCAAGGTCGACGCTGCAGAAATTCGATAGCGCCTGCACGATCTCGGCGAAGTCGTAACGCGCATACGCCTCGACGATTCTTTCCTGCAGTTCATGCGCGCGGTGCACGATCCATCGATCCAGCGCGACCATGTCGTCAAGCGGGCGCAGATGCTGTTCCGGATCAAAGCCATGCAGGTTCCCGAGCAGGAAGCGCGCGGTGTTGCGGATGCGGCGATAGGCATCTGCGCTGCGCTTGAGGATTTCGTCGGACACCGACATCTCGTTGCGGTAATCGGTCGCGGCGATCCACAGCCGCAGCACGTCAGCGCCCATCGCGTCGATGACCTTCTGCGGTTCAACCACGTTACCGAGCGATTTGGACATCTTGCGCCCGCCCGCATCCACCACGAAGCCATGTGTCAGCACCTGCCGGTACGGCGCGACGCCGTCGATGGCAACGCCGGTCAGCAGCGACGACTGGAACCACCCGCGATGCTGGTCCGAACCTTCCAGATACAGGTCTGCAGGTTTGCGCAGGCCATCCTGCGGGCGCTGCGCGAGCACGCAATCATGGGTGACGCCGGAATCGAACCAGACATCGAGGATGTCGGTGACTTTGTCGTAAAGGCCCGCGTGCTCGCCGAGCAGTTCCGCCGCATCCAGCGCATACCAAGCATCGGCGCCATCGCGTTCGACCTTGTCGGCGACCTTGCGCATAAGCGCGACGGAATCGGGATGAGGTTCACCGCTTTCGCGGTCAATGAACAACGCGATAGGCACGCCCCAGTAGCGCTGGCGCGAAATCGTCCAGTCCGGCCGGCCTTCGACCATGCCAAAGATGCGCGCCTTGCCCCAATCCGGAACCCAGCCGACTTCGCCAATTGCCGCGAGCGCATCGCGGCGCAGGCCTGCCTGCTCCATCGAGATGAACCATTGCGGCGTGGCGCGGAACGCGACCGGCGTCTTGTGGCGCCAGCAGTGCGGATAGCTGTGCGTGAGCTTGCCGGACGCGAGCAAACTGCCATTGCCACGCAGGACATCAACGATGACGTCGTTGGCTTTCCAGATGTGCAGTCCCGCGAGTTTCACATCACCGGCAGGTGGCGTACTCGACAGATACACACCGCGCGCATCGACCGGATTGAGCTGCGCGGCGGTGTATTGCTCGATCAGGCCGTATCGCTGGCCCACGACGAAATCGTCCTGTCCATGGCCCGGAGCGGTATGCACGATACCCGTGCCCTCCTCCGCCGTGACGTGTTCTCCGAGCAGCACCGGGATGCCTCGTTCCGCATAGAACGGGTGGCGCAGGTGTTGGCCTTCCAGTGCCGCGCCCTTGGCGCGGCCATGCACGATGACGTTGTCGATACCGTAGCGTTGAAGCGCGACCTGCGCCAGATCGTCGGCCAACACCAGCCATTGACTACGGCCATCGCGTTGCGGGCCTTCCACCAGTGCGTATTCGAGGTCCGGGCCGACCGTCACCGCAAGACTTGCAGGCAGGGTCCACGGCGTGGTCGTCCAGATCGGCATCGCGACGTCGACATCGCCGTCGAGCGCGACCCCAAACGCAGCAGCGAGCAGCTGCGGATGTTGCGCGATGTACGCAACATCCACTGCGGGCGACACCTTGTCCTGGTATTCGATTTCCGCCTCGGCCTGCGCCGACTGGCAGTCGAAACACCAGTGCACCGGCTTGAAGCCGCGAATGACATGACCGCGCTCGACGATCTTCGCAAGGGCGCGCAGCATGTCCGCCTCGTAGCGGAAATCCATCGTGCGATATGGATTGTTCCAGTCACCGATGACGCCCAGTCGCTTGAAGTCGCGTCGTTGCGTGTCGATCTGCTCGCCGGCGTATTCGCGGCATTTCGCCCGGAACGCGGCCGCGTCGAGCTTGTCGCCGGCCTTGCCGGATGTCTTTTCGACAGCGTGCTCGATCGGCAGGCCGTGGCAGTCCCAACCTGGTACATAGGGCGCGTCGAAACCGCTCAGCAGCTTCGATTTGACCACGATGTCCTTGAGCACCTTGTTGACGGCATGGCCGATGTGGATAGCGCCATTGGCGTAAGGCGGCCCGTCATGCAGGACGAACGACGGGCGGCCTTCGACCTGTTTGCGGATGCGCGCGTAGAGGTCTTCCGACTCCCAGCGCTTGAGCGTGTCCGGTTCGCGCTTGGGCAAGTCGCCGCGCATCGGGAAGTCTGTTGCCGGCAAATGCAGGGTGGCTTTGTAGTCCTGGCTCACGGAAAACCTATTGTCGCGCTGCTGTTTGTGGAAAGTCCGCACATGGATGTGCGGGCTCTTGCTCGGGGACGAGCACTTGTCGCGCCTGTTCGGCATCACGATGCATCTGCGTGACCAGCGTCGGCAGGTCAGGGAATTTTTCCTCGTCGCGCAACTTTGCGACGAATTCCACGGCGATGCGTTGTCCGTACAGGTCACCATCGAAATCAAACAGGTGCGCTTCCAGCAACGGCTCGATGCCGCCGACGGTCGGGCGCGTGCCGAAACTCGATACCGACGATCGTGGCTGCGCGCCGACGACCGAAGGAAGTCCCCGTGGGACGCCCTGTACCCAGCTGGCATAGATTCCCGAGAGAGCCGGCGTCTTGTGCGGAAAACGCAGGTTGGCAGTGGGATAACCGAGCGTGCGGCCGAGTTGTTTGCCGCGCACCACGCGGCCATCGATGGCGTATGGGCGCCCCAGCAAACGGGCCGCGGTGGCAAAGTTGCCATCACGCAAGGCCTCACGGATGCGGGTGCTGGACACGCGTTCTCCATCGAGATGTACCGCTGCGATTTCGTTGGCGGCGAAACCGAGTTCACTCCCGAGCCGCTTCAATGTGTCGATGTCGCCCTTTCGTCGATGGCCGAAACGGAAGTCCGGGCCGACCCACACTTCCCTTGCGCCAAGCCGGGCGACCAGCACCTCGCGAACAAAATCCTCGGCGCTCATCGCCGCCAGGGTCCGGTCGAAGCGCAACAAACCGATCACATCCACGCCCAAGTCACGCAAGCCCTCGAACTTCGCCCGCGGCAAGGTCAAACGCGGCGGCTTGTTTCCGATCGCGAAGAACTCGCGCGGCAACGGCTCGAAACTCAATGCGACGGCAGGAACGTCCAACGCGCGGGCACGCGAAACGGCGTGGCGCACCAGCGCGCGATGGCCGAGGTGCAGACCGTCGAAAGCGCCAATGCAGACCACGCTCCCGAGCGGACACAACACTCCGCCATCGACGTCTCGAAAAAGCCTGCTCATTTTTTGGAGAGTCCGGCCCTGGATGGCCAGCGTTCTAACGAAAGGAATCGCCCGCGAGTATAGCTGCGGTGCAGCAAAACAGGACTGTCAGTGTCCACGTAAGTCGCGTGGGCGCAATCCCGTGGCCAGCAACGTGACGCCGTAGGCGACGGCACCTGCGGATATCGCCATCAACAGCAGCAACACGCGATCCAGAACGCCGTCGATTGCCGTCCAGTCCCCGATCCAGAGTCGAATTCCCGATACGACCATCGCCATCGCGACACACGCCAGCAGCAGGCGCAGTGAAAATGCCCGCCAGCCCGGTTGTGGCGTA
Source organism: Luteimonas sp. (assembly GCA_039919835.1). GTDB lineage: Bacteria > Pseudomonadota > Gammaproteobacteria > Xanthomonadales > Xanthomonadaceae > JALYOU01. The sequence continues at coordinate 307 of JBDSEX010000189.1, read as the reverse complement.
TAGATCCCGGCACGCCGCAGGTAACGCCACAACAGTGACGCATTCACGATGCCTGCCAGCGCCGTCGCCAACGCGATACCGACGTGCGCGCCTTCGATCCCGTAGAACCACAGCGGGGTCGTAAAAGCGATCGTCAGCACGACGTTGGCGATCACGGTGAAGATCGCTGCACGCATCGGGGTCCTGGTGTCCTGTCGCGCAAAAAATGCCGGTGACAACACCTTGCTGAGCATGAACGCCGGGATGCCGATGCTCATGGCGGTCAGGCTGATCGCCGACATGCGGGTATCGAAGCCGGTGAACTGTC
>JBDSEX010000153.1:0-8708 GCA_039919835.1 Luteimonas sp. | reverse complement strand
GAGTTTACCGGGATGCGTTCCCCTGTTCGCGCCAAATCAACAATCCACCTCCACAGGCCGGCCAGTGGCACCGCTGCCCAGTGGGAACCCGGGCCCCATCCGAGAACTCACGTGAGTTTCAATGCAGTGCCGCGAACGTCGTCCGTTACCGCCTGCGGTCCTCTCGGGTCACGCATGCGCCGCGAATCAGAGCGTTATTGGCCAGACGGGCGCCTACAAAACCCCCATTCGTCGCCGATGACTGGCATGGTTCCTGCGTGTCGAACGTCACAAGTCGGCGTAAGCTCGAAACGCCGGAGATTCAGGGGGGTCGTTGCCATGAGAGTGGTGTACGAAGCCGGCAACATCATCGACGCGCACCTGGTGCGCCATGCACTTGAACATGCCGGCATTCCGGTTTTCGTCAGGGGCGAGGCACTGTTGGGCGGCATGGGTGAGTTGCCAGTGTATGGATTGGTAGCCGTCTGTGTGCCGGCTGCGTGCTGGGCGGAGGCCTGCGAATTGCTGCGTGATATGCCGCTCCTGGACCATGCGCGCGCAGTCGATGCGCGGGAGGCACGCGATGCCGATGCTGGCAACCCCGCTGCGCCTGCCGATCCAGCTCCATGGGCGGTGGGGGCAGTTTGATCGCGACTCCGCCGCCTACGCAACACCGGACGCCAGGGCACGGACTGTTGTTCGCAGCAGGGTTCGCACTGCTCCTGGCCCTGGTCGCCGCCAGCATCGTCGCGGCCGCATTCCGCATGCCGGAAAAAACGCCCGTCACTATCCAGCTCATCGACGCGGATGGCGGCGCTGCGCCCGCGTTGACCCCCGATGGCGACACCGTGCGCCATCCCGGCGGCGATGCCACCGTGCGTGCGCGCATGCATTTCACACTGCCACCGCAAGGCGATGCATCGTCGCGCTGGGCGGTGGTGTTCGGCCGGGATCCGTTCGAGAGGCTCCAGCTCACCTCCGGCCCGTGGAAAAGCGGTCCGCGCAATTTCTATCAGCCGGATATCGAACAGGAAGGCGCCATACCCACTTCCTTCGTCTTCCTGCTGCCGCCGGAGATGACGGGACACGTGCTGGTCGAGGTGGAAGCGCTTTCCGGCACGCCTCGCGCCTTGCGGCCATCCGTGATGCCAGAAAGCACGGTACGCAAGATGGAACAGCGCACCATCGTACTGACCATCGCCGTGTACGCCGGACTGTTCATGCTGGCGCTGGTGATGCTCGCGCTGTTCTACGCCGTGCACGATCACGCGTTCCTCGCGTTCTTCGCATTTTCCGTCAGCGGATTGTTGCTGCTGACCGCATTGAATGGACACCTGTACCTGCTGCCGGGGTTCCGGCTGCTGGGAGGGTGGCGTGAGCAGGGGGTAAGCGTGCTTGCCATGCTGTTCAGTGTCGCCGCGCTCAACGTCATGCTGCTCTGGGCGCGCGTGGCTCCCGCATCGCGGCTTGCCGCGGCCGTCCGCCTGGGATGCATGGCCTTGCTCGCGATCAGCGCGCTTGCGTTGATGGGCTTTCCGCTGCTGCGCGACACGGTGCAGGGTCTGACGCAGTTGGGTTGGTTCGCAGCCGCTGTCGGCTGCATCGTGATCGGTGCCGATGCGGCCCGGCGCGGCGTGCCGGTGGCTTGGGCGATCACTGCGCTGTGCGCGCTCAACCTCGTGGCGGCGATTGCCGCGGAGCTGCTCGAGCGCGGGTTCCTCCCCGATCTGTGGTGGATCCGGCGCGGCTATCAGCTGTCCCTGCTGGTCAGCGCAGCGTTGCTTGCGATCGGGCTTGCCATCCGCATCGGCAATTACCGCGACCAGCGCGACCGGGCACGGCTGGCACGCGAGGATTCGGAGCTGCGGGCATCGCGGCAGACCGCTCGCCTCTCGCTGGCCGAAGGCCTGCAGGCGCAGCTCAAGCACCTGCCGCAGGGGGATGTGGAATGGACCGCCTATCGACGCGTCATCGATCACCTGTTGCCAATGCTGCAACTGCAGGCCCTCGCCGTCGTCGCATACGACGGGGATACGCAGGATTTCCTGCTGGTGGAACCCGTTGAGCGCCGGGATCGGGTCTCGCAAGCGATCAGCACACGGCACACCATGCTCAAGGGGCTGGCGCGCACCCGTGCGCCCTTGCAGATTTCGCTTTACGACACCGTGGGGGGTGCGGAGCCGTCCTCGCAGTCGGCGCTGGTACCTTTGCCGCTGCGCGCGCCGGCATGGGGTTTGATGATCCTGGAGCGTGCCCCGGGAAACGAGTTCACCACGGACGAACTGGCGCTCGCCTCCGAATTCGGCCGCTTGGCCACGGACGCGGTGGAGGAAGCCAACGCCTCCCTGCGCCTGCGCCGCTCGGCCGAGCTCGATGCACTGACCGGGACGCTCAATCGGCGCACGCTGGACCTCTGGTTGACGCGCTGCTTCGGCGATGCGCATCGCACGGGCCAGGACGTGTCGGTCCTGTTCGTCGACCTGGATCACTTCAAGCGGGTCAACGATACGCACGGCCACGCTGCGGGCGATCACTGCCTTCGTCGCACGTCGGCCGCGATCCGCGACGTGATCGGTTCCGGTGACCTGCTTGGCCGCTATGGCGGCGAGGAATTCATGATCGTGCTGCCTGGCGCGACCTCCGACACGGCACGCCAGTTCGGCGAAGCGATCCGCAGAGCAGTGGAAAGCCTTCCCTTCGAGTGGAACGGCAACGCACTCACCATCACCGTCAGCGTCGGCGTCGCCACGCGCTGGCCGCGCGAACAAGGGCCGACCGCCACCATCGAACGTGCCGACAAGGCCCTCTACGCCGCCAAGCGCGCAGGCCGCAACCGCGTGCACGTGGCGCCGGCAGAGTTTTTTTGAGGGCCGGCCCGAACCGGGCACCCGCTGACGTCCCATCACGTGACACACTCCGCCGCCCCCGGCCACGGCGTTGACCCATGCTGACACTCGTCATCGGCAACAAGAATCTCTCTTCGTGGTCGTTGCGGCCGTGGCTGCTGTTGCGGCATTTCGGCATCGCCTTCTCCGAGCGGATGCTGCCGCTGGATACGCCTGAATTCGAAGCCGGGATCGCGGCGTTGTCGCCGAACCGTCGCGTGCCTGCGCTGCATCGCGACGAGCTGATCGTATGGGACTCCTTGGCGATCTGCGAGTACGTCAATGAAACCTTCCTGGACGGCCGCGGCTGGCCCGACGATGCCGATGCACGCGCGCAGGCGCGCTCGGCGGCGGCGGAAATGCATTCGGGTTTCGCGGCGTTGCGCACGCAGTTGCCGATGAACTGTTCGCGCACGCCGGAGGGGAGGCATTGGGACGGCGAGGCGGCGCGCGACATCGAACGCATCCAGCAGCTGTGGCGCACGCTCGATTCGGCGCATGGCAAGGATGGGCCTTTCCTTTGTGGCGAATTCGGCATCGTCGATGCGATGTTCGCGCCGGTCGCGGTGCGGTTCGTCGGTTACGGCGTGGGATTGGACGAGACCGCACGAGGTTTCGTCGACGCGATCCATGCCTTGCCGGCGTTCCGTGAATGGCACGCTGCAGCACTTGCGGAAACCACGCAGGCGCCTCCCGACCTCTCGCCGTGAGTCCGCCAACCCAGACGGTGGAGCAGGCGCAACAACGCCGTGCGTTGATCTCGATGCTGACCGGCGCTGCGATGATCGGCACCAACGGGCTGATGGTGCGCCTGGCGGAAACGCCGCCCACGGTGTCCGCGTTCTGGCGGATGCTGTTCGCTGGCGTGTTGTTGACCCTGTATGTGTTCGCAAAACGCGGTTGGCAGCCCTTGCCACGTCGCGCATGGTGGTGGGCACTGGTGCCCGCGGCCGCATTCGCCGCCGACCTGTGGCTGTGGCATCGCAGCATCCTGCTGGTAGGGCCCGGACTGGCGACGCTGCTGGCCAATGCGCAGGTATTTTTCATGGCGCTGGCAGGCGTGCTGCTGTTCCGCGAACGGCTGGGAGTGCGCTTCATCTGCGGCCTCGTGCTCGCCTTCTTCGGCTTGTGGCTGATGCTCGGCGGTGCGTGGGCCTCGTTGCCGTTGCAGTACCGGTGGGGCGTGTGGCTGGGACTGGCGACCGGCATCTGCTACGCCGCCTACAACCTCAGCCTGCGGCGTGCGCAGCATGAAGCGCATGTCGGCGATGCCGCGGCTTCGACTTCGTCCAACGTCGAGCAGATCCTCGCGATCGCATCGCTTGGCTGCGCGCTGCTGCTCGGCGCGGCGGGCTGGGCCGAAGGCGCGGGGTTCGCAATTCCGACCTGGCGCTCGTTCGGCGTGCTGCTGGTGCTTGCGGCGGTGGGCCATTGCCTGAGCTGGGTGCTGATTTCGCGCGCGATGCCGCACCTGCGAGTCGCCCTGATCGGTCTGCTGTTGCTGCTGCAGCCGATCGTTGCGTTCCTGCTCGACGTGGGACTGCTGCAACGCGCGACCACGCCGCGCGAATGGTTGGGCCTGTCTTTCAGCCTGGCCGGTATTTTCGTCGCCGGACTGAAAGGACGTTCACGCTTGCCAGTACAACCGCCATGAAGAGTGGGCCTGAATCCCGCGCCCTGGATCGGACTCTGGCGCTTGAAGCTGCGCGATGTGGCCGCACATCAACCGGATAACCCGACGGGAGATCGTGATGTTCGGAATCGGCGCAGACAAACAACGCATGGTGGATCCGTCGCGCGCATTGCGTGGCCGTGATGCGCCGATGTCGATCGTGAAAACGCATTACGTGCACCAGCGTCCGATCGCTGGCAAGGAACTGGAACAGCAGGCCGGCCTGGAGCGCGTTCAGTTCGGCATGGGCTGCTTCTGGGGTGCGGAGCGCAAGTTCTGGACGCTGCCGGGCGTGTTCACCACGGCGGTAGGTTATGCCGGCGGCTACACCCCCAATGCGAGCTATCGTGAAGTGTGCAGCGGTGAGACCGGGCACGCGGAAGTCGTGCTGGTGGTGTACACCCCGCAGGAAGGCCCCTTGGGCGACGACCCCGCGCAGGTGACATTCGAGCATCTGCTGAAAACGTTCTGGGAAAGCCACAACCCGACGCAGGGCATGCGTCAGGGCAACGACGCGGGCACCCAGTACCGATCGACGATCTACTGTGACACCGAGGCGCAATACCGCGCCGCGTTGGCAAGCCGCGACGCGTACCAGCACGTGCTGAACGCGGCCGGGCATGGTGCAATCACCACCGAGATCGTGTTCCCTGCGCCGGTGTTCTATTACGCCGAAGACGAGCATCAGCAATACCTGGCGAAGAACCCCGGTGGATATTGCGGTTTGGGCGGCACGGGCGTGAGTTGCCCCATCGGGGTCGAGGCATTGCCGGCCTGACGTGTGACTTTCGCAGCAACGCCGCACCGCGCGTCGTCCTCGTAAACGCTGAACGCCAAGCGCTCGCAGCTGATGCCGCTGGAGCCTGGCTCCGCGCGGCATTGACCGCACCAGTCAACCCCTTTCTTTCTTTCATACAAGCCGTCCGGCTGCGCGCCGGGTGACAGGAAACATGACATTGAAACTTCTCGATGGGTTACGCGAGCGTGTGCGCAAGGCGGCGTTCAAAAAAGCCGCGTCGATGGTTGCGCCCGATGCCCAGGCCATCACCGACACGATTCAGCGCGCGTTCGCGTCTGCCGGGCTGGATACGCAGGCCGGCCCGCTGAAGGGCGTCACCGACACCATCGCACAGGCGTTGTCCGCGGCGGGATTGCGTCAACCCGGTCCGGGCGATGAGCGTGCGGCATCGGCAACCACCGCATCCCGAAATCGCGACAACGTGATCGAAGGCGTGGCGCAACGCGTTGCAACGCCGGGTGTCCGGACGCCGGCGGCCGGCATGCCTGGGGCACCCGGCGCACCTGCTCCGGGCGGGTTCGGCAGCCACACCTTCACCAGCAACGCGGGTACGCGCACCTACAAGCTCTATATCCCTTCAAACCATGCGCGTGCATCGGACAAGCCCGCGCCGCTCGTCGTGATGCTGCACGGCTGCACGCAAACCCCCGACGATTTCGCCGCAGGCACGCGCATGAACCTGCTGGCCGAGCAGCACGGCTTTCTCGTCGTGTATCCCGCCCAGGCGGCGAACGCCAACGGCTCGAAATGCTGGAACTGGTTTCGCGCCGAGGACCAGGCGCGCGATCGCGGCGAGCCAGCGATCATCGCCGGCATCACGCGCGACGTGGCATCGAAGCATCGGGTGGACGAGCAACGCATCTTCGTGGCGGGACTGTCGGCTGGCGCGGCGATGTCGGTCATCCTTGGTGCCACGTACCCGGAGTTGTATGCGGCGGTCGGGGCGCATTCCGGGCTCGCCTACGGCGCAGCGCACGACATGCCGTCTGCATTCGGCGCGATGCAGGGCGGCAGCGCACCTCGCACGCTCGCTCAGCATGCCGTGCCGACCATCGTGTTCCATGGCGATGGCGACCACACCGTCGATGCGAAGAACGGCGCTGCGATCGTCGAACAGGCATTGGCCGGCAGGCCGGATGCAGCACGCCTGCGCAATACCGTGCAGACAGGGACTTCGCCGCGCGGACGCGGCTATCGCCGCACGGTGCACGCCGACGCAGCTGGACACTCCCTGGTCGAGGAGTGGGTGCTGCATGGCGGCGCGCACGCGTGGTCAGGCGGCAGCGCGGCGGGTTCGTTCACCGATGGCATCGGGCCGGATGCATCGGCAGAGATGGTTCGTTTCTTTTTGTCGCAGCCGGTCGCCGGGAGAGCGTAAGTAAAATTTCGGTATTCCCTGGAAGTCGGGCGATCCAGCGACCAATGGGTGTAGGAAACGTTGCTGGACTTCCACCTCTGCGGGGATGAGGAGCGGGACCTCGGCAGACCCACCACCAGTAAACGCTACTGACGCGTGATCGCGCACACGAATACCACCTCGCAGGCGCCTCCGCCGGTGTCTTCCCGCGACAACGAACTGCGCCAGCGCCACCCTTCCGGCGTGGTCGCTTCCACCAGCCAGCCATCGATGCGCACGCGGTCGCCCGCGCGCACGTCGCGCAGCATGTGCGCAACGGCCTGGTTGGAAGGAATCATGTGCATGTTGGCGCTGCTGCGGACGATCTCGTCCAGCGGCAGCGGCGGGTCGCCCTGCCATCGGTACTGGTACCAGCGCGAGGATTGACTGATGTCGAGCCTCGACAGCACGGCATCTTCGCGCATGCGTTGCCAGCCGAGCGCGAGGTCGGTCGGCGACAGTTCCGCCTCGCGCCCGAAGTTGTAGTCCTGGCGCGACAACACGCGCGCGTTGATGCTGAAACCGGCCAGTGGTTGCAATGTGGCGGCCTGCAGGCGAAACGGCGAAAGAGTGCGAGGCACAGTGGTCTGCAGCGGCGGGGCGTCCGCGGCAGTGATGGGTGGCGGCGGACACACCGGCGTGCTGCCCGTTGACGCGGCGGGCGCTGCCGGCACGCGTGGCGAAACAGGCGAGTACCACCAGCCCGCGCAGACCAGTGCCGCGAATACGAACCACAGACGCAGGCTCATGACGCGCGCAACTCCGCCATGGCCAACTTGTGCTCAGGCCTGGACGAAAACAGTTCCGCCGGCAGCTGCCGGAAGACCTCTGCGAGGCTCTGCAGAAAAGCCGCCATCGCCGAACTCCTGCGCCATACCATCGCGATCCGCCGGCTCGGTTGCGAATCGCTGAAGCCGAGCAGATGGATGTTGTCCGATCGCGCAACCGGCGGCTGGATGGCGAGCATCGGCAGCAGCGTCACACCGACATTGGCCGCCACCATCTGTCGCAGGGTCTCCAGGCTGGTGGCCTGGAACTCACCCATTTCGCTGGCTCCGCTCAGGCGGCAGACGTCCAGCGCCTGGTCGCGCAGGCAATGGCCATCGGCCAACAGCAGCAGCTTCTGTTGCGAGAGTTCCTTCAGCGACAACGAATCGCGCTTGGCCAGCGGATGCGCGCCCGGTACGGCGAGCACGAACGGCTCTTCGAACAGGAACTCCGTCTGAAGCTGGTCGTCGTGCACGGGCAATGCCAGCAGCGCCGCATCGAGCCGGCCTTCCTGCAGGCGCGCCAGCAGCACGTCGCTTTTTTCCTCCACCAGCAGCAGCTCGAGCTGTGGAAAACGCGCGTGCAGGCGCGGCACGGCATGCGGCAACAGGTAGGGACCGAGTGTCGGGAACACACCCAGCCGCACCGTGCCCGCTTCTGGATTCTGGCTGCGCCGCGCCGACTCCCGGATCTGCTCGACATCGCCGACGATGCGACGTGCGCGCTCGACGATATCGTGGCCGATCGGCGTGAGCATCACCTTGCGCGGTGCGCGCTCGACCAGCGCCACGCCGAGTTCGTCTTCCAGTTTCCTGATCTGGGTCGACAGGGTCGGTTGGCTGATGAAGCAGGCCGCGGCCGCCCGGCCGAAATGCTTGTAGTCGGAGAGAGCCACCAGATAACCAAAGTCGCGCAGGTTCATGTCGATAGCGTACACCTATCAACTTTCTAAAAACGATGGTTTTTCTGGATGCCTGAGTCATGGGACATGCCCCCCAGGCATGCAGGACTTTCGTCAGGGGCCGACCCGCCGATTGACACGTATGCTCGGGGATTCCCAGGAGATCACCTCATGCGTTCGATCCGCCGCACCCTGCTTGCCTCAGCCCTGCTGGCCGCCGCCGGCATGGCCCATGCCGCCGATGCCGCTTCCGCAAGCGAGGTGCCCACCGGCCGCCTCCCGCGGACCGTCGTGCCATCGCTGGTGCA
>JBDSEX010000139.1:0-2558 GCA_039919835.1 Luteimonas sp. | reverse complement strand
GGAGAGGCGCAACGCATCCGGGCTGTTGAGGCCATGACGAACACCCGTGTGCTGACTCGTCATTCCCGCGAAGGCGGGAATCCAGTGACTTTGGTTTCAACGGGTTGAAGTCGCTGGATTTCCGCCTTCGCGGGACTGACCATTGCAATGCCGGTGGGCCCCATAACCAAAGCCGTTTAATTGAAAAGGCCGGAACGAATTCCGGCCTGTTTGCATGCAACAACGTCGAGCAACCTCAAGTCTGCGGCGCAGGACCGCCCAGCACGAACGGTTTCGCCTCTTCGCGCGCCGGCCCGCCTGGACTCCAGTTCATCGGCGGCGGCGAGTCGCGGTTTTCCATGACGGCGTCGATCATCGGCACGTCGATGGTCTCGTACTCCAGGAGCAGCTTGGCCATCGTGTGCAGCTTGTCGAGGTTCTCGGTCAGGATCGTCTTCGTGCGGCCGTACGCCCTGTCGAGGATGGTGCGTACGACTTCATCGATCCGCCGCGCCGTGTCGTCCGAAACGCTCTTGTGCTGCGTTACCGAACGGCCGAGGAATACTTCGTCGTCTTCCTCGCCGAAGGTGATCGGGCCCAGTTCGGACAGGCCCCATTTGGTGACCATGTTGCGCGCCATCTTGGTCGCGCGCTCGATGTCGTTGCTGGCGCCCGTGGTGACCTTGTCATCGCCGAAGATCAGTTCCTCGGCCACCCGTCCGCCATACAGCGAGCACAGCTGCGATTCGATCGCGGTGCGGTTGTAGCTGTACTTGTCGCCTTCGGGCAGGTACATGGTCACGCCAAGCGCGCGTCCACGCGGAATGATCGTGACTTTGTAAACCGGGTCGTGCTCGGGAACGATGCGGCCGACGATGGCGTGGCCCGCTTCGTGGTACGCGGTGAGCGTCTTTTCCTGCTCGCTCATCGCCATCGAACGGCGCTCGGTGCCCATCAGAATCTTGTCGCGCGCCTTGTCGAAGTGTTCCATGCGCACGTCTTTCGCGTTCTCGCGTGCAGCGAACAGTGCGGCTTCGTTGACCAGGTTGGCGAGGTCCGCGCCGCTGAAACCGGGCGTTCCGCGGGCGATGGTCATCGCGACCACGTCGTCGGACAACGGCACCTTGCGCATGTGGACCCGCAGGATCTGTTCGCGGCCCTTGACGTCGGGCAAGCCGACCACAACCTGGCGGTCAAAACGGCCCGGACGCAGCAACGCCGGGTCGAGCACGTCGGGGCGGTTGGTGGCGGCGACCACGATCACGCCTTCGCCACCTTCAAAACCATCCATCTCGACCAGCAATGCATTGAGCGTCTGCTCGCGCTCGTCATGGCCGCCGCCGAGGCCCGCGCCGCGATGGCGTCCCACCGCATCGATCTCGTCGATGAAGATGATGCACGGCGCATGCTTCTTGGCCTGCTCGAACATGTCGCGCACGCGCGAGGCGCCGACGCCGACGAACATCTCGACGAAATCGGAACCGGAGATCGAAAAGAACGGCACCTTGGCCTCACCGGCGATCGCCTTGGCCAGCAGCGTCTTGCCGGTGCCGGGCGGGCCGACCATCAGCACGCCGCGCGGAATCTTGCCGCCGAGTTTCTGGAACTTGGACGGATCGCGCAGGAACTCGACCAGCTCGCTGACTTCCTCCTTCGCCTCGTCGCAACCGGCAACGTCGGCGAAGGTGACCTTTGGCTGGTCGTCGCCCTGCAGCTTGGCGCGCGACCGTCCGAAGCTCATCGCACCCTTGCTGCCGCCCTGCTGCATCTGCCGCATGAAATAGATCCACACGCCCACCAGCAGGATGATCGGCAGGAAGTTGAGCAGCACGCTCCAGAAGAGCGAGCGGCCTTCAGACGGAGGCGTCTGGGTGATCGCGACATCGTGGTTGATCAGGTCGTTGACCAGATCCTTGTCGCCCGGGTTGTAGGTAGTGAACTTGGTGCTGTCCTTGCGTTCGCCGGTGATGGTCGTCCGGTCGTCGCCGATGCTCACGCTCTTGACGCGATCGGACTGCACCTGCTGCACGAACTGGTCGTAGGCGACCGCCTCGGTGCCGGCCGTCTTCGGGCTGAAGCTCTGGAACACCACCATCAAGACGACGGCGACGACCACCCAGAGCAGCAGATTCTTGACCAAGTCGTTCATTCTTCACCCACCGCAGCTGTGCGGCCAATTCATGACGACCCTTGCGGGCCGAACGCGCAAAAAGATGCTACTTCATCTGCGCCAGTTTGCCCTGCGCCAGTGCATACACCTCCGGCGAACGCTTGCGCGACGCCGCAGGCTTGCGGATGACGACTTTCGCGTAGCGCCTGCGCAGCTCACGCACGTAGTCGTCGAACCCGATGCCCTGGAAAACCTTGATCAGGAACGTGCCTCCGGTGCGCAGGTGGCGGTCGGCGAAGTCCATCGCCAGCTCCGCCAGATGCATGACGCGAGCCTGATCGACCGCATCCACACCGCTCATATTGGGGGCCATGTCCGACAGGACAAGGTCGACGGGATGGTCGCCCAGCATCGTCTCCAACGTCGATAAGACGGCATCCTCCCTGAAATCCCCATGAAGGAACTCGAC
>JBDSEX010000136.1:0-3411 GCA_039919835.1 Luteimonas sp. | reverse complement strand
CCTGTGGGCCCAGTTTGTCGAGCTCCTGCTGCACGCGCTGGCTCAGTTTGCCCGAGAACAGCTTGATCGGCAGATCGACGACCTTGTAACTCCAGCGCTGGCTCATCTTGCATTTTCCTCGTCTTTGATTGGCACGATCGAAGCGATGCGGGCGGCGATTGCCCATGCACCTGTCCCTTGTTTGACTTAGAGCGCCCCGCGGTTTTCCTTCCACAGCATCAATGCCAGTCCACCGGCAACCAGGAAGGCAAACGCGCTGGCCCACACAGGGATGCTCACGCTGTTGATGGTGATTTCCCAACGCAGGAGGAAGCGGCCCAGCTGCAACAATGCGAACAGTCCCAGGAATCCAGCAGTGACGGTGGTGAACGGTTTCATCAGGTTCCTCCCTTGGACGGCGCATCCTTTCGAATCCGCGCGCCTTGTTGCGAAGCGTCCGCCTCCGGCTTGAGCCGGCCCGACTTGCGCAACGCATCGCGCAGGACGTATTCGATCTGCGCGTTCAGCGACCGCAACTCGTCGTCGGCCCACCGCTGTGCCGCCGCAAGCACTTCGGTATTGATGCGCAGCGGATAGGCTTTCTTCTCGCTCATCCAAGCGGATCAGCGTGGATTGCGCTTGCGCATGGCCATGGCGCCGACAATGACGACGACGACAATGATGAAGACTGCGGTCATGTGAGGTTCTCCTGGTACTTGGGGCAGAGGACGCTATGGATGCAGTCGCTTCCACCGAATTCGGTGGATGACGAATGCGTCCGGGTCATAGGGTTTTCAGCAGTGAGCGCGAGACGCATCGAATCCATCAGTACAGCGTGCCGGCGTTGACGATCGGTTGCGCGGAGCGGTCGCCGCAGAGCACCACCAGCAGGTTGCTGACCATCTGCGCCTTGCGTTCCTCGTCGAGTTTGACGGTGCCGTTCTTCTCCAGCTCGGCCAGCGCCATCTCCACCATGCCGACCGCCCCTGCGACGATCCGGGTACGCGCGGCAATGACCGCATTGGCCTGCTGCCGCTGCAACATGGCGTGCGCGATTTCGGGTGCGTAAGCCAGGTGACTGATGCGCGCGTTGAGCACCTGGAGGCCGGCATCGGCAAGGCGGTCGGACAGTTCCTGCTCCAGGTGCTGCGATATCTCGGCGGCGTGGCTGCGTAGCGCGATCTGGCCGTCCTCATGCTGGTCGTAGGGATAGCTGGTGGCCATGGTGCGCAACGCGGACTCGGTCTGGATGTGGACGAAGCTTTCGTAGTCGTCGACGTTGTAGACGGCCTCGGCTGAGTCGACGACCTGCCACACGATCACCGCGGCGATCTCGATCGGGCTGCCGTCGAGTTCGTTGACCTTGAGCTTGCCACTCTCGAAGTTGCGTACGCGCTGGCTGACCTTCTTCTTGGAATAGAAGGGATTGTTCCATCGCAGGCCGTTTTCCTTGTCGGTGCCGACGTACTTGCCGAACAGGCTCAACACCGCTGCATGGTTGGGCTCGACCATGTATAGACCGGACAGCAGGAATCCGGCGATGCCGATCACAGCGCCTCCTAGGATGATCGTGGCGGCGGATTCGCCGATCGCGCCGTGGAAGATGAGATATCCGCCGGCGATGAGGGCGGCCAGCAGCAGCAACAGGAGCGGGATGCCCGGGAGGGAGCGGATTGGGTTCTCTTTCATGGCGCGGTCTCGATGGCTGCCCGGCTGGGCAAGGTGTAGTGATATCAAAATGATATCAGAATTGCAAGAATTTCCGACAGACGGCACGTGGCAGCGCGGGGCTGGCCTGAGCGCTGGAAGTTCCGGGCGGGCATTTCCAAGGCAACGGCACCTGCATGGGCAACGGCGACGGCAGGATGCGTCCCATCGCCCCGATCACGCGCCGACCGATGCGTGGAACTACCGTTCGGTCGGTGTCAGGTACAGCAAGGGAGCTGGCGAGAATTCACCAGTGGCGTACAAGCCGCGTCCATTGGCCGACCACGTCAAGGCTTCGGGCTGCGGGAGCCAGGGCAGCGGGTACACGTCCGGACTCGCGGCCGTGGCCTGTTTCCAGGTCTGCTGCGGCGCGCGCGCGTACAGGAGGACGTTGCGGTAGGTCATCACCGCCAGCGTGCGCCGGTCGGGACTGATGGCGGCGGCAGTGACCTGGCCGTGCAGGCGTGCGCGCGCTGGATTGGCAGCGCGGTCTTCGACGGAGGCTTGGGGGATGCCGCTCAACGTACCGACCAGCCGCGCGGTCTGCAGGCCCTTGTCGCGCGGTTGCAGCGGCAATACGAACAGTTCAGCCGGGTGCCGCTTCTTCGAGATCAGCAGGACATTCTTCTGCACGACATCCACCGCGATCGCCTCGCAGTCGCGCGCGCCGTCCGGCCACCGGAATGCGATCGACCAGGCTGGTGTCAAGGTGCGCCGCTCCTGCCCGGCATTCCCGATCCGCGACGGTTCTTCGACGGCATGCAATTGCAGCGTCCTGCGCAGGCCGCCGTTGTCGCCGGTGTCGGCGATCAGCAGATAGCGTTTGCCGTCCAGCTCGAATGCGGCCAGGTCTTCCCAATCGGTCTTGGCGACGCCGGCGACATCGAATTGCGCTAGCGATCGTCCACGCTTGCTGACGGCGAACAACCGCGCGGGATGACCGCCATCGTCGATCAGCCAGAGCACGTCCTCGTGGCGTCGCGATGCGGCCATGCCGCTGACTTCGTTGAGCTGCGCATCCACCAGCAAGCCCGACAGGCGTGCGAACGGTTCATCCGATCGTGCGCAACCCGAGAGCGCGGCCAGCGCCGCGATGGCCAGCGTGTTCGCCAGCACTCTTGAACCGCGCCGAAGGAGGGGCCGTCGTGTCATCGCCGCAAGGATGACAGATCGCTTTGGCGCGATGGAAGGCCAGGCACGGGTAACATCCGCCCATCGCCAGTGGAGGAACGCCGCACATGGGGTTGGCCGCACATCGCCTCGCGCAGTTCGCGACGGGGAACCACCAATGACCACGCTCGGCACGCCCCTGTCTCCGCGCGCCACGCGCGTATTGCTGCTCGGCTCGGGTGAGCTGGGCAAGGAAGTCGCCATCGAGCTGCAGCGTTTTGGCGTGGAGGTCATCGCGGCCGACAGGTATGCCGATGCGCCCGCCATGCAGGTCGCGCATCGCAGCCATGTGCTGGACATGCTCGACGGCGCCGCGATTCGCGCGCTGGTCGCACTGGAAAATCCCGACCTGGTCGTGCCGGAAATCGAGGCGATCCATACCGAAACGCTGGTGGAGCTGGAGCGCGATCACGGCCAGCGCGTCATCCCGACGGCGCGTGCGGCGCGGCTGACGATGGATCGTGAGGGTATCCGCCGCCTGGCCGCGGAAACACTGGGGCTGCCGACATCTCCCTATCGTTTCGTTGACACCGCCGCCGAGTGCCGCGATGCCGT
>JBDSEX010000135.1:0-5966 GCA_039919835.1 Luteimonas sp. | reverse complement strand
AAAGTTGATTTCTCGCGCGACTTCTTCGGAAAGGAAGCGTTCCTGACCGTGTCCGGCCAGCTCAATGTCGAAGGCTATTGCCTGGCGCTTAGCAAGGTTTACACCTTCGGCCCGACGTTCCGCGCAGAGAACAGCAACACGCCCCGCCATCTGGCGGAGTTCTGGATGATCGAGCCGGAGATCGCGTTTGCGGATCTCGACGACGACGCGCAACTGGCAGAAGATTTCCTCAAGTACCTGTTTCGCGCCGTGCTGGACGAGCGCGGCGACGACCTTGCTTTCATCGCCGAACGCGTGCAGCCCGAAGCAATCACCAAGCTGGACGCTTTCATCAATGCGCCATTCGAGCGCATCGAGTACACGGACGCGATCGGGCTGCTGCAGAAATCCGGACAGAAGTTCGAGTTCCCGGTCGAATGGGGCCTGGACCTGCAGACCGAACACGAGCGCTGGCTGACCGAGCAGCATGTCGGCCGCCCGGTGGTGGTGATGAATTATCCCGAGCAGATCAAGTCGTTCTACATGCGCTTGAACGACGATGGCAAGACCGTTGCGGCGATGGATGTACTTGCGCCCGGCATCGGCGAGATCATCGGCGGGTCGCAGCGCGAGGAACGCCTCCATGTGCTGGATGCACGCATCGCGCAGTTCGGTCTGGACCCATCGCATTACGAGTGGTACCGCGACCTGCGCCGCTACGGCACCGTACCGCATGCCGGATTTGGATTGGGTTTCGAGCGGCTGGTGGTGTACGTGTGTGGCTTGAGCAATATCCGCGATGCGATTCCGTATCCGCGTTCGCCGGGGCATGCCGAATTCTGATTTGCACATGACGAGGGCATTCACAAACCCGGTGTCGTGCTTGCGGCGAACGAAGGGCTCCCTCTCGATCTTGCGTCCAAGTCCCCGAACGGACATCGGCATGGGTTCGGGCTTGCGCCGCGACAACGAAAGACTGCATCGATTCAACATGGCGGCCCACAGATGATCCTCTTCTTCGCCCTGCTCTTCCTCGCCATCGCCATCGCCGGCGCGTGCGCGTTCGTGATCTTCTGGCCGCTGACGCTGGTCCACGTGCGCGACCGGCATCCCGCCATCAAAGCGCGGTTTGGTGAGGCGGCATTCCTCAAGCCATCGGCGCTCTGGTGGCTGCTCGCAGGCGGCTATCGCAGCACGCCGGATCGTGCGCTCAGTGGATTGGCGACGCCTGCGCGGCTGTCCCTGCTGACCATCCTGTTCGGCCTGGCGATGGGCTGTCTGCTTTGGCTTGCCTCGATGGTGATCGCATGAACCTCGCGCGCTACGAATGGTGGCTGGCTACGCTAGGCCGCACGATCGTGTGGGCCCGGCTCGGCATCCGCGACGCCGGCACCGCCGAAGTCCTGGACAGTGATGGCAACACCTTGGGTTACGACAGCGAGGACACGGCACGAGCCGCGTTGATGGATGCCGAGTTCGTTGCCTTCGACGGGCTCGACGAAGGCGACGCACTGGAGCGTGGTTTCAGTCTGGACGACATCGTCCCGCCCCAAGGCGATTCCGACGACGCCCTGCGTCCCCAGATGGTACGGCAACTTGGCGGCCGCGCCTGAGCGCACATCATGTATGTGCCTCGTCATTACGCCGAAACCGAACTGCATCATCTGGATGCACTGATCGCGCAGGACCCGTTCGTCACGCTGATCAGCGTGGATGACGACGGCCATCCGTTCGCCAGCCACCTCCCGGTGCTGTATCGCCGCGACGGCGAACAGGTGCTGATCGAAGGCCACTGGGCGCGTCCAAATCCGCAGGCGCGCCGGCCCGGGGATGCGCTGATGATCGTGCACGGCCCGCACGCCTATGTCTCTCCTGGCTGGTATCCCGACAAGGAGGCTGCGGCGCGCGTGCCAACCTGGAATTACGCCGTGGCCCACATCCATGGTTCACTTGAGATCTACGATGACGAGTCCGGCCTCGCGGACCTGGTCTCGCGCCTGAGTGCGCAGTTCGAGACAGCAGTTGGCAGCGATTGGCGTTTCGAGATGGAACGGGAGGATCATGTCTCCCAGCTGCGCGGCATCATTGGATTTCGTTTCGTGCCCTGGCAGATCGAACTCAAATTCAAGCTCAACCAGAATCATCCTGCGGTGAATGTGGAGGCGGTAGCAACCGCGTTGTCACGGCAGGCCGGCGAAGATGCCAATGCGATCGCACGACTCATGCTCGACCGATTGAAAACCCGATAGATCGATCCTGTATCACTGCTCCTGGGCGAACTGCTCCTTGGCGAACTGCTCCTTGTCGAACTACTGCAAGAGCGAGGTTGGTTCGGATGGAGTCGAAGTCGCAGTCGCTCGGCCCGATCGGCAAAATCTGCGTCCCGGCGTCGCTGCGTGAGCGGGCCACGCAGGTCCCATCAGATGTTTCCTGATTTCCAGTATTGGAGCGCCGCATGGATTTGAACCTCACAGGCAAGCATGCCCTCGTCTGCGGCGGCTCCGAAGGCATCGGCCGCGCAACGGCGCATGAACTGGCCCTGCTTGGCGCAGATGTCACCGTGCTCGCGCGACGCGCCGATGCATTGCAGGGCGCCGTCGCGGCCCTGCCCTGCCTCGCTGCGCAGGTTCACGGTTGGGTTGCGGCGGACGTGTCACGGGCCGATGTATTGCGCGCGCAAGTCGGAGCCCTCGCGTCAAGCAAACCGATCCACATCCTGATCAACAACAGCGGCGGCCCACCCGGCGGCCCAGCGCATACCGCGGACGCGGATGCCTTCCTCGATGCATTCAACAAGCACCTGATCGCCAGCCATATCCTGGTGCAGGCAGTCCTGCCGGGCATGCAGGCCGCGCAGTGGGGCCGCATCGTCAACATCGTCTCGACCTCGGTCAAGGAGCCTATCGCCAACCTCGGTGTGTCCAACACCATCCGCGGCGCAGTCGCCAGCTGGGCGAAAACCTTGTCACGCGAGCTCGCGCCGCATGGCATCACCGTCAACAACGTGTTGCCGGGCTATACCCAGACCGGACGCCTCGACCAGATCCTCGAGGATCGTGCACGGGCCACCGGCAAGTCCGAGAGCGATGTCGCCGCAGCCATGCTTGCCACGGTGCCCGTGGGACGCTTTGCGCAAGCTTCGGAACCGGGCGGAGTGATCGCGTTCCTGTGTTCTCCCGCCGCCGGCTACGTCAATGGGGTGTCGCTTGCCGTCGATGGCGGAAGGATGCAGTCGATCTAGAAAAGCCCTGGTTTTTTAGCTGGTCATATCCTTGACGGTCGAAACTACGACCAACAGTTAACGCATTGACCGTTTGCAGTGGTGTGCGTCCCGAACGCCACGCACCTGCTTGACCACCGATGGAATGCCGCACCCGTTAAACTCCCGCACATGCAGAAACTGCATCACTGGATCGACAATGAAGCACGCGTGGCGGCCAACCTCCGCTGGCGCGATGTGTTCGATCCAGCCAACGGAAATGCCTTCGCCCAGGTTGCCGACGGTGACTCACAGGATGTGGACGTGGCGGTGGCCGCCGCGCAACGCGCCTACCCTGCCTGGGCGTCCCTGCCGAATAGCGAGCGGGCACGATGGCTGGAAAAACTGGCCGATGCACTTGAGGCGAAACTCGATGATTTCGCCCATGCCGAATCCCGCGACGGCGGCAAGCCGATCAAGCTGGCGCGCGACATCGAGATACCACGCGCCATCGCCAACCTGCGTTTCTTTGCGCATGCGGCGACGCAATTCAGCAGCGAATCGCATCATGGCCAAGCCGGGCTCAACTACACCTTGAGGCAAGCACTGGGCGTGGTTGGCACCATCTCACCGTGGAACCTGCCGTTGTACCTGCTGACGTGGAAGATCGCGCCGGCGTTGGCGGCCGGCAATACCGTGGTCGCCAAACCTTCAGAAGTAACCCCGCAGACGGCCACCATGCTGGGCGAACTGGCTGCCGAAATTGGAATCCCGAACGGTGTGTTGAACATCGTCCACGGACTCGGACCGAGCGTCGGCGAAGCGCTCGTCCTGCATCCCTTGGTCAAGGCCATTTCATTCACGGGCAGCACGGCGGTCGGCAAACGGATCGCTGGCCTGGCCGGCCCCCTGCTGAAGAAAACATCGCTGGAACTGGGTGGTAAAAACCCGACGCTGGTGTTTGCCGACAGCGATTGGCGCGATCATCTCGACACCATCGTTCGCTCGGCCTTCCAGAATTCCGGGCAGATCTGCCTGTGCGGATCGCGCCTGCTGGTCGAACGCAGCATCCATGTCGAATTCCGTGATGCGCTGGTCGAACGCGCGCTGGCGTTGCGCGTCGGCGACCCGATCGACCACGATGCCGAGCTCGGTCCGATGGTGTCGCAAGCGCATTTCGACAAAGTGCTGGCAGCCATCGCACGCGCCCGCGACGAAGGCGGCCATGTGCTCTGCGGCGGTGTCGCGATCGATCGGCCCGGCTGGTTCATCGCCCCGACCATCATCGAGAACCTGGGGCCCGAATGCGCCAGCAATCGTGAGGAAATTTTTGGCCCCGTCGTCACCCTGCAACCCTTTGACAGCGACGACCATGCACTACAGCTCGCCAATGCCGGCGGCTATGGCCTCGCCTGCTCGATCTGGACCCGCGCCCTCAACCGCGCGCACCGCATGGCTGCACGAGTCAACGCTGGCGTGGTCTGGATCAACACCTGGATGATGCGGGACCTGCGCACGCCATTCGGCGGCGTGGGCCAGTCGGGCATGGGCCGCGAGGGCGGGATGGAAGCGATGCGGTTTTTCACTGAACCCAAAAATGTAGGAATTGCGCTCACATGACCACGCTCGACGAACTGCTGGAGCGCAACCGCGCATGGGCCGACCAGGTCGGTCGCGACGACCCCGGGTTCTTCGAATCCTTGTCCAAGCAACAGGCGCCGAAATATCTCTGGATCGGCTGCTCCGATTCGAGGGTGCCCGCCAACCAGATCCTCGGGTTGGCGCCAGGCGAAGTATTCGTGCATCGGAATATCGCCAACCTGGTGGCCCACGCGGATCTCAATTGCCTGTCGGTCATCCAGTTCGCGGTCGACCTGCTCAAGGTCGAGCACATCCTGGTCGTCGGCCATTACGGCTGCAGTGGCGTGCATGCGAGCCTGACAGGTACGCGCATCGGCCTGGCGGACAACTGGCTGCGCCATGTCACTGATGTTGCCCAGAAACATGCGGGACTGCTCGATGTTCTCGAACTCGATTCACTCCGGCACGCGCGACTGTGCGAACTCAACGCGATCGAACAGGTCGTCAACGTCTGCCAGACCACCGTACTCAAGGATGCGTGGTCGCGCGGCCAACAGGTGTCGGTGCACGGGTGGGTCTACGGCCTCCATGATGGCCGCGTGCGCAACCTTGGAATGGACGTCGGCGCGCCAGGCGAGCTCTCAGCCGCTTACGACACCGCGCTGGCGCGCCTGAGCGGCAGCGATGGAGCGACCGCATGAGCGATGCCATCCATGCGTCGAAGGCGCCCACGCCGGTCGGCGCTTACCCGCATGCCCGCCGCGTGGGCAACCTGCTGTTCCTGTCAGGCATCGGCCCGCGCGATCCGGCTACCAACACGATTCCCGGCAATGAATCCTTCGCCGATGGCCGGGTGCGCACCTACGACATCGTCGCGCAGACACGCGCGGTCTTCACCAACGTGCGCACCGTGCTCGAGGCCAGTGGCGCGCAGTGGAGCGGCCTGGTCGATGTCACCGTCTATCTCACCGACATGGGGCGCGACTTCAAGGCGTACAACGCGGTCTGGGCCGAATATTTCCCCGATGCGTCCACTGCGCCTTGCCGCACCACGCTAGGCATCACTGCGTTGCCGACGCCGATCGCGATTGAATTGAAGTGCGTTGCCGTCCTGCCCTGACCTGTCTGAATGACATTTCGGCGCAGGCAGGGCACCTGTCGACTTGCCACTTATAAGCCGAGCCTTGGATTCCCACCTTGGCCAGCA
>JBDSEX010000096.1:0-3000 GCA_039919835.1 Luteimonas sp. | reverse complement strand
CGGCTCCAGATGGAACCGAACGACCACGCGATCGGTGCGATCAGCAAGGCGATCAAACCCTGCGGGCTGGCGGTGAGCGCACTGCCGGCATTGAGCCAGAGCACGCCCGCGAAACCGGTCGCCAGGCCCAGCCACTCCAGCCGGCGCGGACGCTGTCCGCGCATGGCCGCGAACAATCCCATCCACAACGGCGCGGACGCCACCGCCACCGCGGCCAGCCCCGACGACACCGATTGCTGCGCAATGCAGACCATCCCGTTGCCGAAGCCGAGCAGCAGCAGGCCGGTGAACGCGGTGTTCTTCCATTGCGCGCGCGTCGGCGCGGGCATGCCGCGCAGTCTCAGAGCTGCGTACAACAGGCTTCCGGCGATGACGAAACGCCCACCCGCCATCAACAGCGGCGGATAGCCTCCTTCCAGTGCGAAGCGGATGCCGAGATACGTCGAGCCCCAGATCAGGTACACGGCGGCCATTGCAAGGGCAACCGCGAGGGCGCGGGGCCTTGGGGATGTGGAGGTGGTCATGTGATTGGAAGTCATCCTTCGTCATCCATCGACGCGCACTGCGTCTTCAGCGGTGAGGCGGCATCCAGTGATGTCGGCCTGTCGTGTCATGCAGCCGGAGGAATGGTCAGCAACGCGGCTGCATGCGGACCGCTTCGATCTTCCCAAGCAGCCATTGCAGGCCCGCCAGGTGCTGCTGGTCATGACTGCACAGGAAATGCACCAGGCCGCGCAGTGTCGTGGGGCCGTAATCGTCGAACATGGCCGTACGCAGCCACTGTTCGGGGCGCAGCCCCGAGATGAGCTGGAGGGTCGTGGCACGGGCTGCGCGAAATGCGGCAAGCGCCTCGGATGCATTCGATGATGCATACGACCTGGCGACCGCGATCGCCTCGCTGTCGATCCCGGGCAGCGTGGGGTGCGACTCCTGCAGCGTGCGCTCGAAGCGCCGGTGATAGCCCTCGATCTCGATGTCGCGCACATGGCACACCTGTTCGATCGCCGTCAGGCGCTCGCTTGGCACGCCGTCCCATGAAGGCGGCGTCCAATGTTCGAAGCCGGCAGGGATGGCCGCGTAGTGGTCTTCCAGTTGCTGCGGGAAGGCAGCGAGTGCGCCCAGGGTGGTGGCATTCATCGTGATGAGATCAGTCAAGGACCCAAGGGGCCATTGCGGCCGACAGGTGCGTGGTCACTGGATTTCCCTGCTACGCGGGAGTGCCGGGACCGGTCGCTCGGCAGCTTACGCGAGCGCGCACGCCGCTGATAACCCCAACGATGCGACAACACTGCGTGCCAAACGCGTCCTACGCGGCGCGTTCGCGCTGCAGCAGGCGCTCCTTGAGGGGCAACCCCCAGCGATACCCGCCCGGCGACCCGTCGCGGCGGATCACGCGATGGCATGGCACCACGATGGCGACGCGGTTGTGCGCGCAGGCGCTGGCGACGGCGCGACTGGCGTTGGGGCTGCCAAGTGATGCGGCGATGTCGGCATAGCTGCGGGTCTCGCCCGCCGGAATCTTCATCAGCGCATCCCAGACACGCTTCTGGAATGCAGTCCCGATCAGGTCGAGCGGAACGTCATCGCGGCGTCCCGCAAGCTGTTCGGCCACCGCGCGCAGGCGTGGAGCGAGGAACTCGTCGCGCCCGGCCTCGACGCGGGAGAGCCGTGCGTGCGGAAATTCGTGCCGCAGCGTGTGTTCAAGCGCCGCGGGATCATCGCCCAGTTCCACCATGCAGATGCCGCGCTGCGTCGCGGCGACCAGGGCGTTGCCGAGCGCGGTATCCACCAGGCTCCAGCGGATGTCTTCTCCGCGGCCGCCGGTGCGATAGCGCGCGGGGGTCATGCCCAGTCTCGCGGAGCTGTCCTGGTACACGCGCGATGGCGACCCATAGCCCGCGTCGTACAACGCGGCGCTGACGTCGCTGCCTTGCCGCAACGCTGTCCTCAGGCTGCCGAGTTTGCGCTGCGCGAGATATTGCGCCGGGCTCAGGCCGAAATGCGCGGCGAAACGGCGTTGCAGGTGCGAGGGGCTCAGTCCGACCGCCTGCGCGAGTTCGGACAGGCACGGTTCTCCGCCATCGAGCAGCTGCCGGGCGCGTTCGAGCTTCTGCGTATTCGGGTCCATGCCCGAAAGACTAACGGGCGCCCGTGGCGCCCGCTATCCGATTCTTGCTGTGTCCCAGGACTGCGGCTGGTGACAGCTGAAAAGCGCCTACTCGGTCCACTTCTGCGCCGACTTCGCTTCCGGCAACACCTGCGTTGTCAGGGTGCGGTCGGCATTCAACAGCAAAACCGCGTCCGCCAGGATCGCCGCGGACTCGCGCAGCAACGGATCCGGACGCTTCTCCGCAGCCTTCGCGCGCGCGGCATCGCGTGCGATGTCGCGCTCGCCGAGCTGCAACCCGTCGTCGGCGCTGTCGTCGGCCAGCGGGTCGAGATCCAGACCGAGCGTCTTGCGTTCTGCCTGCCGCGAGACCCGCTTGGCTTCCTGCTTGTCGCGTTCGGCGCGGCGCTCGGCTTCGTTGAGCGAAAGCGATTTCTTGGCCTGTTCGACGCGGAATTCGGCGACATCCTGCGCCCACCACTGGAATTCCCGGTCGCCCGCCGAACGCGCCTTGTGCAACGCGTCCAGCTTGGGCAGCAGCGGCGAGAAATTGCCGTACTGGATGTGCGGCACCGATGCGATGCGCGTCCACGGCAACGCGTTGTCGTAGGTGCTTTCGCCGAACTCACTGGCATCGACGCTGACCGGGAAGCCGATGTCCGGCACCACGCCCTTGTTCTGCGTGCTGCTGCCCCCCGGAAGGAAGAACTGCGCGATGGTCAGCTTGAGCTGGCCGAAACGCGCGGTCTCGTTGGCGGGCCAGCGGTCGAGGTCCACCAGGTTCTGCACCGTGCCCTTGCCGAAGGTGGTCTCGCCAATGATCAGGCCGCGCCCGTAATCCTGCACCGCCCCAGCGAAGATTTCCGAAGCCGACGCCGAACCGCGATTGGTCA
>JBDSEX010000075.1:0-5362 GCA_039919835.1 Luteimonas sp. | reverse complement strand
GCTGTGTGCACTGAGTAGCAGCACGTGCGGAAATTCCTTCAAAAGCGCGAACAGGCGGTCGCGATCTGCGTCGCGGAATGACTGCAACTCCGGCACCGACGATGTGTTGAAGAAGGGGATGTGCACTGCAATGACCAGCAGGCGTTCCTTGGGTACGGTGGGCAAGTAGGCTTCCAGGAACGCGAACTGGTCCTGGCGCAGCCCGCCGACATAGGCGGGGCGCTGGCCGGGCTGATAGACCACGTCATCCAGCACGATGAACGCGGCCTTGGAATCTTCCCAGGCGAATGTGTCCGGGCCGTAGGTGTTGCGGAAGGTGAGTAGCGAGTCCTCGTCGCGCGTCGCATCGAAATCGAGGTCATGGTTGCCGGCCACATGCAACCACGGCGCGCCGAGTTTCGCGGTGGCGGCGTTGAGCGCGGGATACAGGGACAGATCGTCGTGGACGATGTCGCCGAGACTGATGCCCAGGTCGGCGGCGTGCGCTGGGACGGAACCGCGCGTCGAACGGTTGACGTCCTGCCGAAGCAGGGGTTCGACGATGTCCCGCATGTAATAACCGACATCGGCGAGGGATTTCGGTTGCGGGTCGCCGAAGACCAGTACGTTCAGGGCGCCTGCCGGCACCGGCAATGGTGCGCGTTGCAACGGAAAATCGATCAACGCCGGCAAGGCGCCGGTTTGGGGGATGCCGCCGAATTTCAGCATTGGACCGCGCTCAGGCGCATGGTGCCGCCAGAACAACGGCAAACCGGCGCTGCCCGTGGCAACACGCCAGCCTGCGGGCTTGATCACGAAAAGGGTTTGCCCCTGCTGCACCCGCAGCGTGTAATTTCCAGCGCGATCGGTACGGACGATGTCCCGGCCGTTCGATACCGCGACGCCGGCAATGCCTTGTTCGGCAGCATCGAACGTGCGATTGCCGTTGGCATCGTCGAAGACCCGCCCGTTGGCTGGTGAGGACAACGGTTGTGCCTGGATGACGCAAGCGCACGCCATCGCGACAACCAGGAGGACACAACGCAGCTGGGAGATGGCCATGCCCGGATTATTGACCGGACGCGGCTGCTTTTGTGACCACGTTCCGGGGGCGCGGAAACTGCCTCGAACGGATTCCGCAGGCGCGCATCAGGACACGACGCGCAGCACCCGGTCAGCCCATCGCCACGCGGTGGGCCACGAATACACCGATGGCTCAACCACGATGGCGATCCGCCAGGACACGGGTGACATCGATGAACGACAGACCCCGGGCACGCAGCAGCACCAGCAGGTGATAGGCCAGGTCGGCGGACTCGCCCAGCAGCGCGGCGTCGTCCTGCACCACGGCGGCCAGTGCGGTTTCCACACCCTCCTCGCCGACCTTCTGCGCGATATGGCGCACCCCGCCCGCGAACAATGCAGTCGTATAACTGCCTTGCGGCCGTTCGCGCTCGCGCTTCGCAATCAGCGATTCGAGGGTGGACAAGACATGCGCGGGCGCATCGGCGAAGCAGCTTGCGCGGCCGAGATGGCACGTGGGTCCCTGCGGCCGCGCCTGCACAAGCAGGCTGTCGTTGTCGCAATCGGACTCCAGCGATACCAGTTCGAGCGTATTGCCCGAGGTCTCGCCCTTCACCCACAACCGCTGCCTGCTGCGGCTGAAAAACGTTACCCGCCGGCTTTCGAGCGTGGCCTGCAAGGCAGCGCGGTTCATGTAGCCCAGCATCAGAACGCGCTGCGTGTCCGCGTCCTGCACGATGGCGGGCAACAGGCCGTCCTGCTTGTCCCAGGCAAGGGCGGACATGGCGTCAGGCTGCATGCCGGATTTCCAGATCCTGGTTGGACAAGGCACGTTTCAACTCCGGAATCGCGATATCGCCGGAATGAAATACGCTGGCCGCCAGCGCGCCATCGACATCCGCATCGCGGAACACGTCCACGAAATGTGCGATGGACCCTGCGCCGCCCGATGCGATCAACGGGACTTCGCACACAGCCCGCACCGCGCAAAGTTGCTCGATGTCGTAACCGCGGCGCACGCCGTCGCTCCCCATGCAATTGAGGACGATCTCGCCCGCGCCGCGCTGCTGCGCCTCCACGACCCAGTCCAGCGTACGCATGCCCGGAGCGCGCATCGCATCCGGATCGCCGGAATGGCTGCGTACGCGCCATTCCCCGTCGAGGTCACGTTGCGAGTCGATGCCGACCACGACGCACTGGCTTCCGAATGCGCTGGCCAGTTCGCCGATGAGATCTGGCGTCAACAGCGCCGGCGTGTTGATCGAAATCTTGTCCACGCCGGCATGCAGGATGTCCCTCGCATCGGCAACGCTGCTGATGCCGCCCGCCACGCAGAAGGGAATGTCGAGGACGCGTGCGACCTTCTCGATCCAGCTGCGATCCGCGCTCCTTCCCTGGGGGCTGGCGGTAATGTCGTAGAACACCAGCTCGTCCGCGCCCTCTTCGCGATAACGCAGCGCGAGTTCCTCGATGCCGCCCACATCAACGTGATTGCGAAATTGCACGCCCTTGACGACGCGCCCGTCGCGCACGTCCAGGCACGGAATGATCCTGCGGCTCAGCATGCCAAAGCCTCGGCAAGCTCGAGGCGACCTTCCAGCAACGCTTTGCCGAGCACGATGCCGTCGCAACCCGCGGCGCGGACGGCGCGGAGATCGGCAATGCTGCGCGCGCCGCCGGAAGCCTGCAGTTCCATGCGCGGCGCCCATTGCGACAGCAGCGCGTAGAGCTCCGTGTTGGGACCGGAGAGCATGCCGTCGCGGGCAATGTCGGTGCACAGCAGGTGACGCAGGCCCACGCGGGTGTAGAACCTCACCAGTTCGCTCAGGGAATACTTGCCGTCCTGCGTCCAGCCGTGGACGGTGGTCCACCAGCGGCCATCCTCCTTGCGCCGCGCGTCGAGCGCGATGGTCATGCGCGCGCTGCCGTAGCGTTTGATCCAGTCTGCAACACGCTTGCGCTCGATGACGGCGAGCGAACCGACGACCACGCGATCCGCGCCCGCGGCGAACAACGCATCGACATCCGAATCGCCACGCACGCCGCCGCCCGTCTGCACGCACAATCCAGTGTCGGCCTTGATCCGCTCAAGCAATGGCGCAAGCGTGTAGCCGCCCGCCCGCGCCGCGTCGAGATCGACCAGGTGCAGCCAGGTGGCGCCAGCATCGGCATAGCGGCGGGCAAGGGTGAGCGGATCGTCCCGGTACCGCGTTTCGCGCTGATAATCGCCCTGGAGCAGGCGCACCACGCGGCCATCGCGGACATCGATGGCGGGATAGACGACGAATCGGCTGGTCATACGGGCCTCCATTCCATGAAGTTGCGCAGGAAACGCGCGCCGGTGCCGGCCGAACGTTCGGGATGAAACTGCACGCCGGCAATATTGCCGCGCTGAACGACGGCGGCGAAGGCCGACCCATGATGGCTTTCGGCGATGCAGGTGTCACCGCTGGCTGCGGCATAACCGTGCACGAAATAAGCATGGGCGCCGTCGCCGATGCCATCGAGCAGCGGTGAGCATACGCGGCGCGCCAGGCGGTTCCAACCCATGTGCGGCACGCGCAAGCCCGCGCTGCCGGCAAGCTTCGTGACTCTCCCGGGCAGCAATCCGAGGCATTCGACGCCGCCTTCGTCGGAGGTTTCGAACAGGATCTGCATGCCGACGCAGATTCCAAGCACGGGTTGCTGCAGACCGCGGACAGTCTCAACGAGATCCAGCTCGCGCAGCCTGGCCATGGCAGCGCCCGCGGCGCCGACTCCCGGCAGGATCACGCGATCCGCATCGCGAATCACCTTCGCATCGCTGGTCAAGGGCGCGTCCACCCCAAGGCGCTGCAGGGCATAGCGCACCGAACCGATGTTGGCGCCTCCGGCATCAACCAGTACGACGGCGGTCATGGCCTTGCGCTCATAGCATGCCCTTGGTACTGGGCAACTCGTTGCCGTCGCGCGCGATCGCCATGCGCAGCGCGCGCGCAACCGACTTGAAACAGGCTTCGACCATGTGATGCGCGTTGTCACCGCGCACGCCGAGGTGCAGGTTGATGCCCGCCGTTTCGCACAGCGAATGAAAGAAATGGGGCACCAGTTCGGTTGGGAGTTCGCCCACGCGTTCGCGCGGGAAGACGCCATCGAACACGAAATATGGCCGGCCCGACAGGTCAATCGCGGCGGTTGCCAGCGACTCGTCCATCGGCACGGTGAATCCGTACCGCGCGATGCCACGCTTCTCGCCGATGGCCTGTTTCAATGCCGTGCCCAGCGCCAACGCACAGTCCTCGACGGTGTGGTGCTCGTCGATGCGCAGGTCGCCGTCGCAGCGTAGCGAGAGGGCGAAGCCGCCATGTTTGCCGAGCTGTTCCAGCATGTGGTCGAAGTATCCGAGGCCGGTCGCGATCTCGGGATCCGCTGCCTTGTCGAGGTCGACTTCGACGCAAATGCGGGTTTCCTTCGTGTTCCGCTCGACCTTCGCGCGGCGTGGCGCATCGGCAAGCGCATGCGCGATGTGGTCCCAGCTGCATGTTCCATCCAGCTTGAAACCTTGCACGCCGAGGTTGCGTGCGAATTCGACATCGGTCTCGCGGTCCCCGATCATCGCCGACTGCCCACGGCTCCAACCATCGTCCGCAAGCCAGTGCCGGACCAGCCCCGTCGCGGGTTTTCGATTTGGCGACGGCGCGCGTTCGAAGCTGTCGTCGATCAGGACTTCGTCGAAGACAATGCCCTGAGACGCGAAGATCTGCAGCATCAAGGCATGCGGACCATCGAAGTCCGCTTGCGGGAAACTGCCGGTTCCCAGCCCATCCTGATTGGTGATCATCACGAAGCGATACCCGGCTTCGCGCAGCCTGATCATGGCGGGAATGACACCCTCGACCAGACGCAGCTTGGCGTACGCATCGATCTGGAAATCGGACGGCTCCTCGATCAGGGTGCCGTCGCGGTCCACGAACAATATTTTTTTCATGCCGCCACCCGCTCCTTCGCCAACGCTGCGAGCACGGCGTCGTTTTCCTCGCGCGTGCCGATGCTGATGCGCAACGCGTCGCCGAGTTGCGGCTGGCTGCGCATGTCGCGAACCACGATGCCGGCAGCCAACAGGCTTTGCAGCGCAGCGTCCGCATCGATGAATCGTGCCAGCAGGAAGTTGCCCTGCGAGGGATAGGCACGCCGCAGCGCGGGCGACGCCTGCAGCACGCGGTAGAGACGTTCACGTTCCTCGATTGTCTCCGTCACGCGCGCGCGGGTCCTCCGCAGCGCGTCCGGCTGCAGCGCCTGCAACGCCAACCGCACGCAGGGCGCCGGCAATGGATAAGGCGCCTGGCAGTTGCGCAGTACGGCGATCAGGCGTGGATCGGCG
>JBDSEX010000066.1:0-3740 GCA_039919835.1 Luteimonas sp. | reverse complement strand
GAACAGCAGGTTGAAGAACAACCGCCGGGTGAAGTTCATCGCATCCCAGAGGCCGATGAACACGCGGGCGATCGGGCCGCGCTGGCGGACTTGATTCATGGGGCGGGAACTCCGGGAGGCATGTTGGACAACGTAATCGGGATGGGTGCGGGTTGCATGCGGCAAAGGTCACTGCGACCGAAGACGCGCGATTGTGCAAGGGTTCGATTCATGTAGGTGCGACGGAAGGCGCGATCGGGTCCTTCAATCGCGCCTTCCGTCGCACCTATGCAACAGCATTCGGTGGCCGGGTCTGTCTAGCTACGACATGGGGACCCTGCGGGATGCGCGCAAGAAGCGGGCGCCGAGCAGGGCCGCGGCGGCGGTCAGCCCGATGATCAGCCCGATCCACATCCCGCGCGGCCCCATGCCGAGGCCCAGGCCAAGGCCCGCGCCCAAGGGCATGCCAATGCCCCAGTACGCCAGCGCCGCCAGGAACATCGGCACGCGTGTGTCCCTGAGCCCCCGCAGCGCGCCGGCCGACAGCACCTGGATGCCGTCGGGGAACTGGAAGGCGGCCGCGTACAGCAGCAGCGTCGAGGCCAGCGCGGCGACGGCGGCATCGCGCGTGTACAGGGTTGCGAGCTGCTCGTTGCCGAACAGCAGCAGCAAGCCCGACAGCAACTGCGTGCCGAGCATGATCGCGTAGCCGGCGAACGCGGCGCGGCGGATCTCGCTCCCATCCCGCTCACCCTGGGCTTGTCGAAGCGCTCGGCCGACTGCATGGCCCACGCGCACCGTGGTCGCTTCGGCCAGGCCCATCGGGATCATGAAGCACAGGCTGGCGACATTGATCGCGATCTGGTGTGCCGCCGCCGGTACGCCGCCGAGGCGGCCAATCAGCAGCGCGGTGACAATGAACAGGCTGCCTTCCATCGCCACGGTCACGCCGATCGGCAACCCGGTGGCCAGCAGGCCGCGTATTGGCGGCCAGTGCGGCGGGTCGAAGCGTGCGAACAGCTGCAGGTCGGCGAAGCGTCTGGAGCGGCAGAGATAAATCGCGAACGTGATCGCCTGCGTCCACATCATGATCGACGAGGCGATGCCGAGCCCACCGGCACCCAGCGACGGAATGCGCACTCCAGCGAAATCCCATCCATACGTCAGCGCGTAACCCAGAGGGATCAGCAGCAGCAGTCCGCCGAACCCCAGCAGCATCGTCGGCAGCGTCCAGTGCAGGCCGTCGCTTAGATAGCGCATGCAGAAATAGAGCGTCAGCGCCGGCACGCCCCACCGGATGCCATGCAGGAACGCGATCGCGCCGGGACGGATCTCCGGCGCGATGCCCATCGGCTGCAGGGCGTGCACGACCACCGTCAGAAACGCGAACAGCAGCACGCCGAGCGCCGCCGACAGCCATAACGCCTGCCGGAACAGCGGCGCGATCTCGCCGCGGCGACCCCCGCCGTCGAGTTGCGACACCGATGCGGGAAGCGACATCAACGTCCCCATCGGAATCATCATCGGCAACCAGAACAAGGCGGTGCCAACCGACACCGCCGCCAGCGTGGCCGTGCCATGGTGGCCGGCGATGACGCTGTCGACGAAGCCGATCAACCCGGTCGACAGGTGCCCGATCACCAGCGGCGCGGCGAGCATGGCGCTGGTGCGAACTTCCTGGCCGAAGCGTGGCCGCGATTGCGTGGGAGGGGACATGGCGGGCCAACGCGCTGCGGCCGCGTCCTTCGACAGGCCCGGGATGAGCGTTGTCGGAGAAAGATGCGCCGGTCGCGATGCGTCATTATGGTATGCGCGGCCTGCTTGATGCAGCGCCAGGAGCCTCCATGAGCAGCACCGGAAACGACAACGGCCTCGAGGACCCGAGCGACAGCAAGCGCGCCGCAATCGGCCACGTCGATGTTGCGGTCGCGGTCGATCCTGTCCAGCAAGCCTGCGAAAACTGTGGCGCGACGCTGCTCGGCGAGCATTGCTATGCCTGCGGACAGCCGGTGAAAGGCCTGGTACGCCATTTCAGCAGCATATTCGGCGATTTTTTCGACACCGTGTTCAACATCGATTGGCGGGTGTTCCGCACGCTCTGGCCATTGTTTGCCAAGCCGGGGTTCCTCAGCCACGAGTATTTCGCCGGGCGGCGCGTGCGTTACGTGAGCCCGGTTCGGCTGTTCTTCTTCTTGACGATCATCACCTTCTTCATCGCGCAGCTCACCGTGAGCTTCGGAGACGACAGCATCCGCTTCGGAAATGGCGGAGGTAACGACGACATCGGTGGCGCAAACACCATCCCCGAGGTCGAGCGCGCGCGCGATGCGGCGCTCGCGCGCATGATCGACGCGCGCAAAGGCGCCGGCCAGGCGCCGGGCGCCGTGGCCGGCATCCGCATCGGCGAGGAGGCGATCCGCGACGCCGCCCAATCGCGCATCGAGGCCCTGCGCGATGCCGCTGCCGCTGGGAAGCCGCCGCCGCAAGCCGACGACGACGGATTGTCGTTCGGCAACGGTCGGTGGGATGCCGAGAAAAACCCGATCAAGATCGATGCCCTGCCCGCGTTTGCCAATGCGTGGCTCAACACGCAGGCCGGCCGCGCCAACCGCAACATCGGCCGGATCAAGGAAGACCCCGAGCTGTTCAAGGAAGCGCTGCTGAGCGCGGTGCCGACGGCGCTGTTCGTTTTGCTGCCGGTGTTCGCACTGATGCTGAAGATCCTGTACCTGTTCAAGCAGCGGCTTTACATGGAACACCTGATCGTGGCACTCCACAGCCATGCCTTCCTCAGCCTGATGCTGTTGCTGACGTTCCTGACGCTTGCACTGCAACGCTGGCTGGCCCCCGGTGGCGGGACGCTGCACAGCGCGCTCGGGTGGCTGGAGTTCGCGATCTGGGCCTGGGCGACGCTGTACCTGTTGCTGATGCAGAAACGCATCTACGGGCAGGGCTGGCCGATGACACTGCTGAAATTTTTCGTGCTCGGCGTGTGCTACGCCATCCTGTTGAGCTTCGGTGCCGCGGCCACCGTGTTGTCCAGCCTGGTTTGGATGTGACCTGACATGACCCAATACGTGATTTACGAAGTGGCCATCGAAGCCGACGCCGTCATCGCCGACGAGTACCGTGCGTGGCTCGACGTGCATGTGCGGAAGATGCTGGCGTTGCCCGGATTCGTTGGCGCACGCATCAACGAAGTCATCGACCCGCCGCCGACGGCGGGGACGGTGTCGTTCTGCGTGCAGTACCGGTTGATCGACCAGGCTGCTCTGGATGGCTATGTCCAGCATCACGCTCCGCGCATGCGCGCGGAAGGCGTCGAACGCTTCGGCCAGCAGCTACGTACGAGTCGGCGGGTGTTGCAGGAAACCCATAGCTACTGACCGGCAAGGCCGCATGTGCAGGCATGTGCGTTCTGCGCCGCCGGTGCTACCGCGTTGGGGTCGTGCGCTCGCTCAACACCCGGCGCGCCAGTGCATAAGTCACCTCCTGCATCTCCTGGCGCGCGGCAGGCGTGCCGGAATTGCTCATGGCCGCCACCGCAATGTTGTGCTCGGGCAGCAACATGAAGAAAGCGGCCGCGCCCTGCTGTGCGCCACCGTGATGCAGGAGTCGCGTCGGGCGTGATTCGCCCAGCAGTCGAGTCGATGTGTCGACGCGCCAGGACCCATGCCCGACAGGGTGGCGTTCTATCAGGCGAAGGACGGTCGTTACACCCGTTCGTATCCGATCGATTCAAGTTACAAGATCGCAGGCGG
>JBDSEX010000174.1:0-6270 GCA_039919835.1 Luteimonas sp. | reverse complement strand
AGTCGTTCCAGCGCGAGTACATCGCCAGCCGTTATTTCAGCCGCAACGCCAACGATCCCGTGCCGCTTAAACGCGCCGGCGTGCGTATCGGCATGCATGCGAAATCGATGGTGATCGATGAACACATCGGCGTGGTCGGCACGCACAATTTCGATCCGCGCGGCGACCGCTACAACACCGAAAGCGCCGTCGTGATCGATGACCCGGTCTTCGCCCAGGCGCTTGCCGCGAGCATCCGGCGCGACATCGCGCCGGAGAATTCCTGGGTCATCGCGCGCCGCGACAAACTGCCGCTGTTTTCGGGGCTGGAATATTCCCTGGCCAAGATTTCCGAGAGGCTGCCGATCTTCGACCTGTGGCCGGTGAGCTACGCGACCAGCTACGAATTCAAACCGGGCCCGCAATGCCCCAAGCCGCTGCGCCCGACCGATCCGCACTTTCGCGACTGCCATTCGCCGGTCGGCGATTACCCGGAAGTGGATATCGGGTTCCGCTGGCTGAGTACGAAAATCTTCACCGCGTTTGGCGCCGGACTGGCACCGATTCTCTAGAACGCTGGCACGACTGCACGCGGTTGCAGTCCTGTCCCTTCCGGTGAAGGCGTGCGGCGTCCGCGCCACTGGTCGTGCACTTCTGAGCGTCCCGCCCGCCATGCGGGGCAGGGTCGCAACCAGGCACGCAAGGCGGACGAGGGGCCGATCGGCCCGCCGTCAAACGATCCTCCGATCTCGACGTCCGCGCCCAAAACGGTCGTTGTCGCGACGCTCTCCTCGCCGGGTGAAGCAGGCAGGCCTCGCCGCGACCCGTCGCTCCCTCCCCGGGGCGCGACACGTTCACTCCCATGACTTCCAGCCCATGTGACGCTCCATCTGGTGTTGTAGTCTACCAACACACTAATCCACACCACGGAGCGCACCATGAACAGCCTCAAGACCACCTCACAAACCAAACCGAACCCGATGCCGGCCCAGGCCCCGCGCCGCCAGCCCCCGCGCACGCGCGATTTCGGGGTGGGCTACGGCAACAGCAGCGGTTACGCGTCCGAGCGCCGTTACACCAGCGACTGGAGCCAGATACGCTTCCGGATGGGGTGAGCCGCTGGCCTGACGCAGCCGCCGCGCGCGTTCAATGCAGGAGACGGATTGACCCTTCGTCACGCGCGATCCACTCTTACGCACCCCTCACTGACGGACCCGCCATGTCGATCTCGCTGACCATCGATCTCAACGATCGCGACCTAGCCCATTTCAACAGCGCCATGGAAACCGCGCGCAAGGCGGCCGAGGGCAAAGCCCCAGAAGAGATCATCGAGGCGGCAAGCAAGTTGCTGGTGGATGCGCAGAAGGTGCACGTCCCCGACTTCATCCTCGAACGGCTGCTGCAGCTCGACAACATGATCGCGATGGTGCGCGACGCGGGGTGGGCGCTGTCGGAGGAAGACAAGCAGCGCGTGCTGTCGGCGCTGGTGTACTTCGCCGATCCCGTCGACGTGATCCCCGACCACATCGAAGTGCTTGGCTTCCTCGACGATGCGATCATGATCGAGTTGTGCGTCAAGGAGCTCAAGCACGAGCTCGATGCATATGAGGATTTCTGCGATTTCCGCCAGCACGAAGCGGAAAAACGCGGCATCGAACCGGCAACCGTCGGTCGGCCCGAATGGCTGGAAAGCCGTCGCGACGAACTGCAGGAACGCATGCACACGCGTCGCGACCGTGACTTCGGCACCGGTTACGGCAGCAGCAGCGGCTACGCCGGCAAGCGCGCCTATACGCGCGGCTGGCGCCCGAGCGCGTTCAAGTTCGGCTGAGCACCACGCGCGCATGCTGTTCCGCGAAGGCATCAGCCTGGATGCCCTGAATGCGATGTCGCGCGGCACCTTGATGGAGCCGCTCGACATCCGCTTTACCGAGCTTGGTCCCGATTACCTGCGCGGCACCATGCCGGTCGATGCGCGCACGCTGCAGCCGTACGGACTGCTGCATGGCGGCGCGTCGGTGGCGCTGGCCGAGACGCTCGGCAGCACCGCGGGCGGACTATGCGTAGAGTCGGACACCCATGGCGTGGTCGGAATCGAAATCAACGCCAACCACCTGCGCGGGGTGCGCGAAGGCCTGGTCACCGGCACTGCGCGCGCGTTGCACGTCGGCCGCAGCACGCAGGTCTGGGACATCCGCATCGAGGACCAGCGCGGGCGGCTGGCATGCATCGCACGGCTGACACTGGCAGTGGTGCAGCGCGGTTCTGCAGGCTCGCCGTGAGCGGGCCATCCATTTGGATCCGGGCGACGAGCCTGATCTCCATCGAGCCGCGATGACCGCTGTCGCTTGAACTGCTCGTGGTGAACCGGTCGAACCATCTGTTCCGGTTGTGTATCGTGTCCCGATGACCGACGCGCCTTCATCCCATCCTCTCGCGCGCGCACTCCGCTACATGTTGCGCGTGCCGTTGCTGATGTGGCACATCCTCATCCACCTGCCGATCGTGCTGCTGCTGATCCTGCCGCTGACCGCGGGAATCCGGATCGGCGATGAGCGCCTCGACCATCGGCTGATCCGCTGGTGGTCGGGCGGGATAATGCGCGTGTTCGGATTCCGCATGCGCCGCATCGGCACGCCGCAACAGGGCGCATGCGTGTTCGTCGCCAACCACGTCAGCTGGATCGATATCGTCGCGCTGCACAGCCAGCGCATGATGGGCTTCGTCGCCAAGCGCGAAATCGCCGGTTGGCCGCTGATCGGCTGGATGGCGACGCGCGGCGAGACGATTTTCCACCAGCGCGGCAACCAGGAGTCGCTCGGCGGCGTGCTGCACGAGATGCTGGCGCGGCTGCGGGCGGGGCGCTCGGTCGGCGTGTTCCCGGAAGGCCGTACGCGCGATGGCCGCGAGATCGGCCCGTTCCATGCGCGCATCTTCCTGGCGGCTGTGGAGGCCGGCGCGCCGGTGCAGCCGGTGGCGTTGCGCTATGGCGAGCACGCGTCGGCGCAGCACATCGTCGCCTTCGGTCCCGTCGAGACGTTCTTCGCCAACTTCATGCGTTTGCTGGGCGAGCCGGCCCGCGTCGCCGAAGTGCATTTCCTCGAAGCGGTCGCGCCCGGCGATGCAGACGGCCGTCGCGGCATCGCCGAACTCGCGCGCGAACGGATCGTTGCGGCGATGGTCTGAGCGCCATGCTGACCGCCGCCGACTATCGCCCGCCGCGCTGGCTGCGCAACCGGCATGTGCAGTCGATCCTGAGTTCGAGCCCGCTGCGCGTGCGACGCGGACAACAGTTGCTCGCCGCCACGGGTGCGGTCACGAGCGAGCACTTGGTCGATGGCGGCGACGGCGTGCGCCTGCAGGGCTTGCACAGTGTCGTCCCCGATGGCGCGCCGCGGCGCCTGGCGCTGCTGCTGCACGGGTGGGAAGGCAGCGTGCAATCGAGTTACATGCGACTGACCACCGCGCACCTGCTGGCGCGAGGGTTCGACGTGTTCCGCCTGAATTTCCGCGATCACGGCGACACGCATCATCTCAACGAAGCGCTGTTCCACTCGAACCGCATCGACGAAGTGGTGCACGCCGCGCGCGACGTGTCGCGGCGTTTCGCGGCGCAACCGATGGTGGTGGCGGGCTATTCGCTGGGCGGCAATTTCGCGCTGCGCGTGGCCTTGCGCGCGCCTGCGGCCGGTTTGACGCTGGCGCATGCCGCGGCGGTGTGCCCGGTGCTCGACCCGGCCGGCACGATGACGGAAATGGAGCAGGGGCTGGGCTTCTACAACTGGTATTTCGCGCACAAGTGGCGCCGCTCGCTGCAGCGCAAGCGCAGGTTGTTTCCCGAGCAGCACGACTACGAGGCCCAGCTGCTGAAACAGGGCTTGCGGGATCTCACCCGATGGCTGGTGGAGCAGCACACGGAGTTCGAATCGCTCGATGCGTATTTCGACGGCTACAACATCGCCGGCGAGCGCATGGCGCAGCTTGAAGTGCCGGTCAGCATCCTCACCAGCGAGGACGACCCGGTGATCCCGGTCGCGGATTTCCGCAACTGGCGGCTGCCGCCGCACGCGCACCTCGACATCGCGCGCTGGGGCGGGCATTGCGGGTTTTTGTTGAACGCGAGACTCGACGGGTTTGCCGAGCGCTGGGTCGCGGACCGGTTGTCGGCGGCGGTTGCGGCCCACGCGTAGGCACGCACACAACCCGTCCCAAAAAAAAAAACACGTGTGCGACAATCCCGGCCCGCTTGATACGTGCGTGATCCGTGACTATCGAAGAACTCATGGCCTTTGCGGGCCGCAACCCGGCGTTGTCGCTGGCACTGGCCGGGCTGACGATTGCCATCGTCTTCAATGAAATCTCAGGCCTTTTCCGTGGCTACAAAGGCCTGCGTCCGGCAGAGCTGACGGGCCTGATCAATCGCGACAGCGCATTGGTGGTGGACCTGCGCCCGTTCGCCGATTTCGACAAGGGCCATATCGCTGGCTCGAAGAACGTGCTGATGACGCAGTTCGATCCCGAGAATCCACAGCTCAAGACCGCGAAATCGCTGCCGGTGGTGCTGGTCTGCAAGACCGGGCAGAGCGCGAGCACGGCCGCCAAGCGGTTGGGCAAGGCCGGCTTCGAGCAGGTGTACGTGCTCGATGGCGGAATCGTGGCGTGGCAGCAAGCCGACCTGCCGCTGGTGAAAGGCCGCGGCTGAACGCGCAGGAAAGCGGCCGGCCGACGTGTTTTTTGATGCTGGGCGACATCGGGCAGCCAGCGGCCGCGTGCGATAATTACCGACTGTCCCTCATTCAACGATTCCGGAGTACGTGATGTCCGAAGAAACCAGCAGCAACGGCGCAATGGCCCCCACCGACATGCAGCAGGGCGGCGCGTCGTTCACCGTCGAGAAGCTCTACCTCAAGGACGTCTCGTTCGAGGCGCCGAACGCGCCGCAGGTGTTCAACGAGCAGGGCCAGCCCGAGCTGCAGATGAACCTCAACCAGAAAGTGCAGCGCCTCAACGACAACGCTTTCGAAGTCGTCCTCGGCGTGACCCTGACCTGCACCGTCAACGGCAAGACCGCGTACCTGGCTGAAGTGCAGCAGGCTGGCGTGTTCGGCCTGGTCGGTTTCGAGGAAGCCGGCATCGACGCGATGCTCGGCACGCAGTGCCCGGCGGTGCTGTATCCGTACGTGCGCCAGACCATCGGCGACTTGATCCAATCCGGCGGGTTCCCGCAGTTCTTCATGCAGCCGATCAACTTCGATGCGCTGTATGCCGAAGGCCTGCGCCAGCGCGCCGAGCAGCAGGACGCCGGTGGCGTGAACGATGAGTTGGCCGCCGGAACCGAAACAGCGGGCAACGCCTGATCGCGCGCTGCTCCAGACAGGCGATTGGCTGAGCTGGCGATGAGTCCGGTGATGGCGGATGCGCCAACCGTTGCGATCCTGGGCGCGGGCTCGTGGGGCACCGCGCTCGCCGCATTGATCTCGCGGCACTGCGGCCGCGCCGTGTTGTGGGGCCGCGACGCGGAGGTCGTCGCGGCGATTGATTCGCGCCATGAAAATCCGCGCTACCTGCCCGGCATCGCATTGCCCGACGGCGTCCGCGCGACCACCGACATTGCGAATGCACTGCACGGCGCCGACCTGGTCCTTGTCGTGGTGCCGTCGCATGCCTTCGCAGGCACCTTGCACCTGCTTGCGCCGCATCGGCCCGCGCACGCGGGCGTGGCGTGGGCAACAAAGGGCTTCGAACCGGGCAGCGGACGCTTCCTGCATGAAGTCGCTGGCGACATCCTTGAGCGCGGCTCGTTCGGTGCCGCGGTGCCGC
Source organism: Luteimonas sp. (assembly GCA_039919835.1). GTDB lineage: Bacteria > Pseudomonadota > Gammaproteobacteria > Xanthomonadales > Xanthomonadaceae > JALYOU01. The sequence continues at coordinate 471 of JBDSEX010000174.1, read as the reverse complement.
TGGCGGTGGTGACCGGTCCGTCGTTCGCCAAGGAAGTCGCCATCGGCCTGCCGACCGCACTGACCGTACATTCCGACAACACCGCGTTCGCACAATCGGTCGCCGATGTGCTGCACGGCCCCGCATTCCGCGCCTACACCGGCAACGACATGCTGGGCGCCGAACTCGGCGGGGCAATGAAAAATGTATTGGCGGTCGCGACCGGCGTTGCCGACGGCATGCAGCTTGGCTTGAATGCACGCGCCGGTCTGATCACGCGCGGCCTCAACGAAATGCTGCGCCTCTCGGCCGCCATCGGCGCGCAGCCGGAAACGCTGATGGGATTGGCCGGACTCGGAGACCTGGTGCTGACCTGTACCGGCGAGCTGTCCCGAAATCGACGGGTGGGCATCGCGCTGGGCAAGGGCCAGAAACTCGACGACATCTTGAAAGAAATGAAGCAGGTGGCTGAAGGGGTGAAGACCGCCCGAG
>JBDSEX010000029.1:0-4531 GCA_039919835.1 Luteimonas sp. | reverse complement strand
GTGAGCCGGGCGACCTGTATTGCAAGGTCGAGGTTGAAACCCCGGTGAACCTGACCGTCGAACAGCGCTCGTTGCTGGAACAGTTCGAGGCGACGTTCGTCGGCGAAGAGGCCCGGCGTCATTCGCCCAAATCCAGCACGTTCGTCGATGGGGTGAAGGGTTTCTGGGACCGGATGACGTCCTGAAGCGTCTTCGGGAGCCAGCCATTGCATCTGGCGCCACCGCGAGAGGGCGGTCATTTGAGCGAAGACTCCGCCGTTCCACGCTCAACTTCCCTGGACGACCTGATGGGCGTGCCGGTTTTCACTGATGGCCTGATCCCGATGTCGAGGAAATGAGATGCATCCCGCCCAGCGTCATTCGAGCAAGCCAGTCGCTGCGCCTGCAGGCGATGCTTGTCGCGATCCCCGCCTGTCGTTAGCCTGAAGGCATGACCCCCCAAACGCGATTGCTGGTCCACGGTGCATCCGGGCGCATGGGCCAGGCATTGCTGCGGCTTTGTGCCGAAGGCACAGAGTGCCGCGTGTCCGGGTCCGTCGCACGCAAGGTCGGCCAACGCGTGATCGATGGCATTCCGCGCTTCGCCGCCATCGAACTGCATGGCGTCCCCACGTTCGATGTGGCCATCGACTTCAGCTTGCCGGAAGGATTCGACGCCGTCCTCGCGCTTTGCGTGGAGCGGCGCGCGGGTCTGGTGTCCGGCACCACTGGATTGAGCGAAGCGCAACAGCTCGCCTTGCAATCCGCAAGCCGCGTCATCCCGGTGTTGTGGGCCGCAAATTTCAGTCTCGGCGTTGCGGTCATGAGCGAACTGGTGGAACGCGCGGCGGCGGCTTTGCCCGGTTGGGACTGCGACATCGTCGAAGCACACCACGCGAAGAAAAAGGATGCGCCGTCCGGGACAGCCTTGTCGCTGGGCGCCTCGGCCGAACAGGGGGGCGCTCGACCGCGCTATGCGAGCCTGCGCGCTGGCGATATCGTCGGTGAACACACGGTGCAGTTCGCGACGCTGGGCGAGCGTCTCGAGCTGGTCCATCGGGCCGGCAACCGCGACATTTTCGCGCGTGGCGCGCTGCATGCGGCGGCAAGGCTGAACGGGCGCGCCCCCGGAGCGTATCGCTTGCGAGATCTGTTGTAAGCGTGGCGAGCGCCACTAGCTTGTGCCTTTTCAGGTGCGAATTCGTTCACATGCTGGAAATCCAAGCAACGGGCAACCTGATGCATGACCAGGTCGCTGTTGCGAGCCGAGTCGAGCTGCATCGATCCAGAACTCTCGGCTGAGGCCGGAAATTCTGCTGGCTTCACCGGGCTTACGTCCGTACAATTCCCGCTCGCCTGACACCTCTCGCTCCGGACCGGTTCCGCACCGCTCCGGTGCTTTCGTGCAACCTGACGTAGGCGATGCCCGTGACCTATCCTGCAATTCTCGCCCTCGAAGACGGCACCGTCTTTGACGGTATTTCCGTAGGCGCGCCCGGCCTTTCCGTAGGCGAAGTGGTGTTCAACACCGCAATGACCGGTTACCAGGAAATACTCACCGATCCTTCCTACGCGCGGCAGCTGGTCACGTTGACCTATCCGCATATCGGCAACACCGGCTGCACCGATGACGACGACGAAGCCACGCAGGTCTGGGCATCCGGGCTGATCGTGCGCGACGTGCCGCGCCGGCCGAGCAGCTGGCGCAATCGCATGGCGCTGCCTGAATGGCTGAGACGGCGTGGCATCGTCGCCATCGCTGATATCGACACCCGCAAGCTCACGCGCATGCTTCGCGATCGCGGCGCGCAGAATGGTGCGTTGATGGCAGCGGACAGTGTCGACGGCACACTCGATGTCGACAAGGCCATCGAAGCCGCGCGCAAGTTCGTTGGTTTGAAAGGCATGGATCTGGCGAAGGAAGTCAGCGCGCGTTCTGCTTATCAGTGGCGCGATGGACAGCTCGATCTCGACACCGGCGAATTCGCCCGCGCCGAATCACGATTCAAGGTGGTCGCCTACGACTTCGGCGTGAAGCAGAACATCCTGCGCATGCTGGTTGAGCGTGGCTGCGACGTGACCGTGGTGTCGGCGCAGACGCCGGCCGCCGAGGTTATGTCGATGAAGCCCGACGGGATCTTTCTCTCCAATGGCCCTGGCGACCCGGAGCCATGCGATTACGCCATCGCCGCGATCCGCACCTTTGTCGACAGCAAGATTCCGATTTACGGAATTTGCCTCGGCCATCAACTCCTGGGGCTGGCAATCGGCGCGAAGACATCAAAGATGAAGTTCGGCCATCACGGCGCCAACCATCCGGTCGTGGATCTGGACAGTGGGCAAGTGATGATCACTTCGCAGAATCACGGCTTCGCCGTCGATGAAGCCACGTTGCCGCCAAACGCACGCGTCACGCATCGCTCGTTGTTCGATGGCAGCAACCAGGGCATCGAACTCACCGATGCGCCCCCGTTTTCCTTCCAGGGACATCCGGAAGCCTCTCCGGGCCCGCACGACGTGGCGCCGTTGTTCGACCGCTTCATCGCGGCGATGGAGGTGCGCTGAAATGCCCAAGCGTACCGATCTAAAAACGATCCTCATCATCGGTGCCGGCCCGATCGTCATCGGCCAGGCCTGCGAGTTCGACTATTCGGGTGCGCAGGCCTGCAAGGCATTGCGCGACGAGGGCTACCGCGTCGTGCTGGTCAACTCCAATCCGGCCACGATCATGACCGACCCCGAGATGGCGGACGCGGTCTACATCGAACCGATCAACTGGAAGACCGTCGAGAAGATCATCGCAAAGGAAAAACCCGACGCTTTGCTGCCGACGATGGGTGGGCAGACCGCGCTCAATTGCGCGCTGGACCTTGCCGACCATGGCGTTCTGGAGCAATACGGCGTGGAACTGATCGGCGCCTCGCCCGATGCGATCCGGATGGCCGAAGATCGCGAACTGTTCCGCGTGGCGATGGCCGAGATCGGCCTGGAGTGTCCCAAGGCCGAAGTCGCGCGTTCGCTGGAGCAGGCACTCGATATCCAGACCCGCGTCGGCTATCCGACCATCATCCGCCCCAGCTTCACGCTGGGCGGCAGCGGCGGTGGCATCGCCTACAACCGCGAAGAGCTGATCGACATCGTCAAGCGCGGCCTCGAGCTCTCACCGACCGGTGAGGTGCTGGTCGAGGAGTCGGTACTGGGTTGGAAGGAATTCGAGATGGAAGTGGTCCGCGACACCGCGGACAACTGCATCATCGTCTGCTCGATAGAAAACCTCGATCCGATGGGCGTGCACACTGGCGATTCCATCACGGTCGCCCCCGCGCAGACGCTCACTGACAAGGAATACCAGCGCCTGCGCGACGCCAGCATCGCGGTGCTGCGCAAGATCGGCGTCGACACCGGTGGCAGCAACGTGCAGTTCGGCATCAACGCCCAGACCGGCCGCGTGGTCGTGATCGAAATGAATCCACGCGTCTCGCGCTCATCGGCGCTGGCGTCCAAAGCAACCGGATTCCCGATCGCCAAGGTCGCTGCGAAACTGGCAGTCGGCTACACGCTGGATGAACTCAGGAATGAAATTACCGGTGGCTTGACGCCGGCTTCGTTCGAACCGAGCATCGATTACGTCGTCACCAAGATCCCGCGCTTCGCCTTCGAGAAATTCCCGGCGGCCGATGCGCGGCTGACCACGCAGATGAAGTCGGTTGGCGAAGTCATGGCCATCGGCCGCACCTTCCAGGAGTCCCTGCAGAAAGCTCTTCGCGGACTGGAAACCGGCAAGTCCGGCCTCGATCCAAGCGGATTGGATTTCAGCACCGTCGAAGGGCTTGCCGAGCTGCGTCGTGAACTGCGCGAACCGGACCCGGAGCGCATCTTCCACGTCGCCGATGCCTTTCGCGCTGGCATGAGCGTCGAGGACGTGCACGCGCTGTCGTTCATCGACCCGTGGTTCCTCGACCAGATCGAGGAACTGGTAGCGACGGAAAATGAAATAGAGTCCGCCGGGTTGCCTGCGCTGGACTACAAACGCATGCGCAACCTCAAGCGCATGGGGTTCTCCGACATCCGCTTGGCGCAGCTCACGCAGACCAGCGAATCCGCGATCCGCGCTCTCCGCCGGGTGCTCGGAGTACGTCCCGTCTACAAGCGCGTGGACTCCTGTGCGGCGGAATTCGCAACGACCACCGCGTACCTGTACTCGACCTATGAGGACGAATGCGAAGCGCAGCCGACATCGCGCGACAAGATCATCGTGCTCGGCGGCGGACCCAACCGGATCGGGCAGGGCATCGAGTTCGACTACTGCTGCGTCCACGCTGCGCTGGCACTGCGCGAGGATGGTTACGAAACCATCATGGTGAACTGCAATCCGGAAACCGTGTCGACCGATTACGACACGTCGGACCGTCTCTACTTCGAGCCGGTCACGCTGGAAGACGTCCTGGAAATCGTTGCGATCGAACAACCCGTCGGCGTGATCGTGCAGTACGGCGGACAGACCCCGCTCAAGCTCGCGCAGGCATTGCAGGACAACGGTGTCCCGATCATC
>JBDSEX010000005.1:0-2654 GCA_039919835.1 Luteimonas sp. | reverse complement strand
AATTGCGTTCGGATTACAGCAACCCCAGCGGCGGCGGCGCCTGCGGCTCGTACTTCAACCCCGCGACCGGCGGCCAGGCCGGCGCAATCGGACGCATCGCCACAGCACTGACCTTGCGTGGCGTTCCCTTCGCCTCGTTGCCTCCCGCAACCCAGCAAACCATCGTCAGCAACATCATTGCCTTCAGCTGCCTGCCGTGGACCAACCCTGCGCACAACGCAGCCGGCCGCGACACGCTGCAGGAACGGAAAGAGAAGGAATGGTCCGGCACGCTCAAGGCGGCCTACCGCTTCAATGAGCAGGTGATGGCTTACGCCTCGGCTGCACGTGGCTACAAGGCGGGTGGTTTCAACCTCGATCGCGTGCAGTCGTCAAACGGTCTGTCAAGCGGTGGCGCGGGCATCATCCCCGTATTGGATACATCGTTCCCGGGCGAGTTCGTCGACAGCTTTGAGCTGGGTGCCAAGACCACCTGGATGGGCGGAAACCTCCTGCTCAACGCTACGCTGTTCCACCAGACCTACGAGGACTTCCAGCTCAACAGCTTCCTCGGCACGAGTTTCGTGGTGCGGTCGATCCCGGAAGTTATTTCCAAAGGTATCGACACCGAAATCCTGTGGGCGCCGATCAAAGGCCTGATGCTGCAAGGCGGTGTGACCTACGCTGACACACGCTATGGCGACGAAACGCCGACCCCCGAGTTCCTGCCGACGCCCGCAAGCAGTCCCGGCGCGCTGTACAAGTTGCCCGGGAGCCAGGTCAGTTTCGCCCCGTACTGGTCCACCACGGGATCGTTGACGTACGAGTGGGGCTTTGCCAACGACCTGGTGGCACGTTTCCACATCGGTGCCAAGTACTCGTCGGACTACAACACCGGTTCTGACCTGGATCCGGAAAAGCTGCAGGACGCCTACACCGTGGTCAACGCACGCATTGGCTTCGGCGCGCGCGACAAGGGCTGGATGGTGGAGCTGTGGGGCCAGAACATCACCGACGAGGATTACGCACAGGTCGGTTTCGATGCGCCGCTGCAGAACATCAATGCCGTGCCGGGCAATCCGCTCAACTCGTACAACGCGTTCCTGGCCGCACCGGCGACGTATGGCGTGACGTTCCGCGTCAATTATTGAACCCGGGAATTTTGTTTTTCCAACGGCCCGCCTCGCGCGGGCCGTTTTTTTGTCTCATGCAGATGCCAATTCATTGCACGCTGTCGTGTTGTTGACTGTCTGCCAGCAGCGCCCGAATGCATTCGCACCCGTTATCAGGAATGCGCAGGCTCTACAATCGCAGCTCGTCTCCTTGATGCAAGACAGCTGATGTCACATCCCTCGGACGCCGCGCTGCACGCATTGGCGGACAACCTCGGCGCGCGCCTGCGTGCCAGCCGCGATCATCTCGTCACCGCCGAAAGCTGCACGGGCGGCTGGATCGCAAAGACCGTCACCGACATCCCCGGCTCATCGGACTGGTTCGATTGCGGGATGGCCGCCTACAGCTATGAAGCCAAGCAGGCACTGCTCGGCGTGCGCCCGCAAACCCTCGAAACCCATGGGGCCGTCAGCCGTGAAACCGTGATTGAAATGGTGTCGGGCGCGCTCGCCAGGTCAGGCGCGAGTGTCGCCGTGGCCGTGACCGGTATCGCCGGGCCGGGTGGAGCGATCGACGGCAAGCCGGTCGGCACGGTCTGGATTGCATGGAAACGTCGTGGCGGGTACCCGACGGCAGAGCCCTTCCACTTCGACGGTGATCGGGAAGCGGTTAGGCGGCAAACCGTTGCAGCAGCGCTGCGAGGGCTGGATGCGTTGATGTCGCCATGAAGCAAGGCATGCCGCCTTACCGCAGGTGGGTCTCGCGCGGCCCAATTGAGTGAGCTGCGATGGGCACCACAAGACAACGCGATCTCAGCTCCCCTTGAAGCGTTGACAGTCCATTTCGTTAGTAGTATTACTACTAACCATGGATCTCACAGACACCCAGCAAGCCATCCTCGGCATGATCGCCGAACGCATCGAGGCGGAGGGAATGCCGCCTTCGCAGACCGAGATCGCCCGCGCCTTCGGCTTCAAGGGCGTCCGCGGCGCGCAGTATCACCTTGAAGCGCTCGAAGCCGCAGGCGCCATCGAGCGCATCCCGGGCCGCGCCCGCGGCATTCGCGTCCGCCAGATGCCGGTGGCTCCCCAACACGAACTTGCCTTGGCCACCCACAAGGACGCCTTGCGCCTGCCGGTGCTGGGCCAGGTTGCGGCCGGCGTCCCCATCGGCGCCGACATCGGCTCGGACGACTACGTTCTCCTCGACCGCACCTTTTTCTCGCCTGCGCCCAACTATCTGCTCCGGGTCAAGGGCGACTCGATGCGAGACGAAGGGATCTTCGATGGCGACCTCGTCGGGGTGCATCGCACCCAGGAGGCGCGTTCCGGCCAGATCGTCGTGGCGCGCATCGACGACGAGATCACCATCAAGTTGCTGAAGGTCGGCAAGGATGGCATCCGCCTGTTGCCGCGCAATCCCGATTACCTGCCGATCGAAGTGCAGCCCGGCCAGGACTTCGCCATCGAAGGCCTGTACTGCGGCCTGGTGCGGCCAAGCCGGTGATCGAAAGCCACGCCTCCCCGGGTTTCCGATGCCCATGCGCGGGGTTTTCCGACGCT
>JBDSEX010000362.1:0-13247 GCA_039919835.1 Luteimonas sp. | reverse complement strand
CGGCCCGCTGCCGTCGAGGGTGAAATGCGCATGCCGAGTCGCCGCGCAGTTGGGAATCATCGCCACCGGCAGGTTGGCGGCGTGGGTCGGGTAATCCCTGATCTTGATGTCGAGTACGGTGGTGAGCCCACCGAGCCCCTGAGCGCCGATGCCGAGCGCATTGACCTTGTCGTACAACTCGATGCGCAACTCCTCCAGCCGGTTGCCCGCGCCGCGCGCCTTGAGGTCCACGATGTCGATCGGTTCCATCAACGCCTCCTTGGCCAGCAACATCGCCTTTTCCGCTGTGCCTCCGATGCCGATGCCGAGCATGCCCGGAGGACACCAGCCAGCGCCCATCGTCGGCACGGTCTTCAGCACCCAGTCGACGATCGAATCGGATGGATTGAGCATCGCGAATTTCGATTTCGCCTCAGACCCGCCGCCCTTGGCGGCAACGATCACATCGAGCGTGTTGCCCGGCACGATCTTGACGTTAACGACTGCGGGCGTGTTATCCCCGGTGTTGCGGCGGGCGCCAGCTGGATCGGCAAGCACGCTTGCGCGCAGCTTGTTGTCTGGATGCTGGTAGGCGCGGCGGACGCCTTCATTGACCATGTCCTCGACGCCCATCGTTACACCACCCCAGCACACGTCCATGCCGACTTCCAGGAACACGGTGACGATCCCCGTGTCCTGGCAGATCGGCCGATGGCCTTCGGCGCACATGCGCGAGTTGATCAGGATCTGAGCGATTGCATCCTTCGCCGCCGGCGCCTCTTCCCGTTCGTACGCGGCAGCGAGGCTCCGGATGTAGTCCACCGGATGGTAGTAGGAGATGTATTGCAGGCCGTCCGCGATGGACTGGATGAAATCGTCTTGTTCGATGGTCGTGGTCACGATTCGTTGCATGTGGAGGCGGTGGTTTCGATTTTACCCTGCCGCCGCGGACACCTCGGTGGGCCGATGAGCCCCGCACGTTTAAACCTTTTCTGCCCACGGCGAATCCCAGACGTATGCTGACCGCCGCCATGAACGACATGATGCCCAATGCCACCTTCGACCCAGTCGCCGATGATGGCGATCACGCCCTGGCACGGCTGGCATCACGTGGCGACATGCCGGCGTTCGAGGCACTGTACCGGCGCCATGTGGGGCGGGTGCTGGGTGTCATCACCCGACTGGTAGGCAGCCACGGGGCGCGGGCTGAGGACCTTGCGCAGGAGGCATTCGTTCGGGCGTGGCAGGCATTGCCTGCCTACCGGTTCGAAAGTGCCTTTGGAACCTGGCTGCACCGGCTTGCGGTGAATACCGCGCTGATGGAATTGCGCTCACGCAAGAGCCGTCCGCAGAACGACGGCGATGAAGGTGCGCTGGACCATCTCGGCAGTGCCGATTCGGCCGGACACGCGACGGCATTGTCGCTGGACCTCGAACGGGTCGTCGCAACCTTGCCGCCTCGCGCCCGCGCTGTGCTGATCCTGCACGACGTGGAAGGATGGAAACACGAAGAGATCGCACGTGAGCTGGACATGGCGGTCGGTAGCTCGAAAGCACAATTGCATCGCGCGCGCGGCTTGTTGCGTACGCGACTGGGAGGCTCGGCATGAACCACGACGACACGACGCACGACAACATGAAACATGACCGCCGCAAGCCCGATGACATCCTGCCCGATGCGCTGCGCTGGTCGTTACGCAGCCTGCGCCGTGATGTCGTCCCGCAGAACGATTTATGGCTCGGCATTGCGGCACGCATTGCCGAGACACCCGCCGCTGCGAAATACCAGGCCTCTCCACGTCACCGCCCCCGGTGGAACGGGGCAGCGCTCGCAATCGCAGCTTCGGTGATCTTCGCGGTGGGAATCGCCTGGCAACTTCGCCCGTTCTCCCCCAATGGCGGCAGTTGGCCGGCCTCCAACCTTGCGCAGGAAGCCGAAGCGATGACGCGCGAATACGACGCAGCAATAAGTGAGTTGGCTGCCGGCAACCGTGTCGACCTGCCCACCTTGCGCGTACTTGACCGCTCCGCGGCCGCGATCAGGACGGCGATGACGCGCGATCCCGATGCGCGCTTCCTGCTCGACCGCCTACGCCACACCTACGAACGCCGCCTCGAGCTCACCCAGCGCATCGCGCTGATCTGACTCGAGCCGATGCTGCCTGATTCCATCCGACTTGCTTTGAAGGAGATACCAATGACCAGCAAACCCCTAGCCCTCGCCTTGCTTGCATGCCTTGCAGGCGCGCCCTTGCTGGCTGCGCCCGCGCAGGCTGCGACGCCGATCAACCAGACGCGCCCGGTGGCAGCGCATGCCCGCGTCGACATCGAAAACATCAAGGGACGGATCCAGGTCCGCGCCTGGGACAAGAATGAAGTCCGCATTACCGGCAGCCTCGGCAAAGGCGTCGAGAAGCTTGTGGTCGAAGGCGATGCCCAGCACCTCACAGTGCAGGTTCGCTATCCGCGCCGCTCCAGCGACCGCAACATCGAACCGACCGACTTGATCCTCGATGTGCCGCGCGGCGTGGACCTGGAGATCGACGGTGTTTCCGCCGACATCAGCGTGATGGGCACTGCGGGTTCCTCGCTGGACATTGAAAGCGTCAGCGGCGACGTGACCGTGGGAGCCGCCCCCCGCGAGGTGAGCATCAACAGCGTAAGCGGTGACGTGCGGGCCGTCCTGCATAGTGCGAATGTCGATGTGGAATCGGTCAGCGGCGACATCGACTTGGGTGGCCGACTCAACGGAGAAATCGACATCGAGACCGTCTCGGGCAACATCACCATAGACAGCCAGCGCCAACGCGTGCGCCGCGTGTCGTTCGCCAGCGTCTCCGGCGATGCCGACGTCCGCGTGGCGCTTGCCGATGGTGGATCCATAAAAACCGAATCTGTCAGTGGCGACACCACCCTGCACCTGCCCAAGTCGCTGTCGGCGCGCGTGCGCGGAGAGAGTTTCAGCGGCGACATGGACATCCCCGGAGCGAACGTGATCAAGCCGAAGTTCGGGCCAGGCTCCACCGTCGACCATCGTTATGGAAGCGGCAGCGGCGAGATCACCATCGAGAATTTTTCGGGGGATGCGGAGCTGCGCCTGGAGTGAGTAAAGGCTTCGAGCTGGCTAGCGATCATCGAGTTGTGATCAAAAACATTGGAATTTACTTCATCTGTCCCCCGACATGGCCGGGCCCCCTCTCGGTGTACGTATACGAGTGATGCGGGCATCGGGCTCGCTCGGGCTGTTACATACGGCCCTTTCATAAAATGAGGGGGATAAGACACATGGTTCGCTCAACAATTCCGCTGGCCACACTGACGATTGGATTGGCATTGGCCGGCCCCGCTGATGCGCTGACCGTCACGCGTAGTTACTTCAGCCACGGCACGGCGAATTGCCAGGCAGCGCTGCCGGTGTACGACGGCAACATCCGCAAGCGCCCCAAGGCTGTCGCCAACGAAGGCACGAGCAGTGCATTCGTCACCTGCGATTTCGACTCCATCAGCAATGCGGGAACAGGCTTCTCCCAGATCAACATATTCTTCATCAATCGTTCGGGCGTGGCCAAGACGGTGAATTGCGCGTTCGTCAATGGCATTTACAACATCACACATAGTCCATCGTTGGTGAAATCGGTTGTGCTGCCCACTACTTCAACCAATCCCACCGCATTAGGCGTGTCTGCCGGCGCTGATAACGCGGGCGCGAACTTCAGTGCACCCGCCGTCAGCTGCGAACTGCCCGCGGGCGTTGAGATTGGTGCTGTCAGTGGCAACTACCCGGAGTTCGTAGGCTCCTGAGCCATTTGCGGCACGGCGACAAGAGGCGCCGCACGGCGCCTCTTTTTTTTAGAGTGGACTGCGTGAGCCTTACCGGGTACTCCCTGCCTATTCGACGGTCAAACCTGGAAGCATTCACAAACGATTGACGCAGGTCGACATAATCGGCCCATGGCAAACCCGAACGAATCTTCAAAGCGCGCTGTTCCAGACGGACATAAACGCGGCAACCCCAGCTTGCGCGAACGCGTCGATGCATTGCGCAACCTTCCCCCATTCCTGCGCGAGATCTGGGCCACCAGCCGGGGATTGACGATGGCCAGCCTCGGGCTGCGCCTGGTCCGCGCCCTGTTGCCGGTGATCACGCTGTACATCGGCAAGCTGATCATCGACGAAGCGGTGCGCCTGGTCGGCATCGGCACCGGATTCGAAACACTGGCCGAGGCATGGCGCAGCGGCCAGCTCGACCATCTCCTGGCATTGCTAGGGCTTGAACTGGGGTTGGCAATCCTGTCCGACCTTCTCGGTCGCATGATCAGTTATGCCGATGGCGTGTTGTCGGAATTGTTCACCAATGCAACCAGCGTGCGCCTGATGGAACACGCTGCCACGCTCGACCTCGAGGACTTCGAGGATCCGGACCTGCAGGACAAACTCGACCGCGCGCGGCGGCAGACGATGGGCCGGATGAACCTGCTGAGCCAGCTGTTCGGCCAGGTGCAGGATTCAATCACCGTGATCGCTTTCGGCGCGGGGCTCATCGTCTATGCGCCTTGGCTGATCGCGTTGCTGGCGGTGGCGTTGATTCCGGCCTTCGTTGGTGAAGCGCATTTCAATGCCTTGGGTTACTCATTGAATTTCCAGTGGACGCCGGAGCGGCGACAGCTGGAATACGTGCGGCAGATGGGCGCCAGCGTGGAGACCGCCAAGGAGGTGAAGATCTTCAACCTGCATCGCTTCCTGATCACGCGTTACCGCGAGCTCGCCGATAAATTCTTCATCGCCAATCGCGCCCTTGCCCGCAAGCGCGCGTTCTGGGGCACGTTGCTGGCGACGCTGGGCACGCTCGGCTACTACGTGGCCTACGGTTACATCGCGTGGCGCACGGTGAAGGGCGATTTCACCATCGGCGACCTGACCTTCCTCGCCGGCAGCTTCCGCAGATTGCGCCAGTTGCTGGAAGGGTTGCTGGTGGGCTTCTCGCAAGTCGCCGGGCAGGCGTTGTATCTCGACGATCTGTTTTCGTTCTACGACATTGAACCCGAAATCGCGTCCAAACCAGACGCGATCGCCATTCCCCGTCCGATCATGCGCGGCTTCACCTTCGAGAACGTTGGCTTCCGTTATCCCGATGCCGAGCGCTGGGCACTGCGGAATCTGGATTTCGAACTGCATGCGGGTGAAGTCCTGGCGCTGGTTGGCGAGAATGGTGCCGGCAAGACCACGCTGGTCAAACTGCTCGCGCGACTGTACGACCCGGACGAAGGCCGCATCCTGCTCGACGGCCGAGACCTTCGCGACTACGACCTCGACGACCTGCGGGCCAATGTCGGCGTGATCTTCCAGGATTTCGTCCGCTACCACCTGACCGCGGGCGAGAACATCGGCGTGGGTAAGATCGACGCAATGTACGACCAGCCGCGCATCCGCGACGCGGCGCGGCGCTCGATGGCCGACCAGGTCATCGATGCATTGCCCAACGGGTACGACCAGCTGGTTGGCCGCCGGTTCAAGAACGGTGTCGACCTCTCGGGCGGGCAGTGGCAAAAGATCGCAATCGCCCGCGCCTACATGCGCGACGCGCAGGTCATGATTCTCGACGAACCGACCGCGGCACTGGATGCCCGGGCGGAGTTCGAAGTCTTCCAGCGTTTTCGCGACTTGTCGGACGACAAGACGGCCGTGCTGATTTCGCACCGTTTTTCCAGCGTGCGCATGGCCGACCGCATCCTCGTCATGAACGAGGGCCAGCTTGAGGCCGCGGGCACGCATGAGGAACTGCTGTGCCAAGGCGGGCGGTATGCGGAGCTGTTCGAGTTGCAGGCAGCGGGGTACAGGTAGTCGCGAAACGACACCACGGGTTGGCTGCTCTCAGAACAGCCTCGCCTGCGCATCGCTTTGCGCCGGGTATCGCAGGACCCCATCGATCATCCGCGCCGCTTCGTGCAGGGGATGCCCATTGCTGCGGCCAGGCGCCATCAGGTGCAGCACCTGCCAGCCGCGCGCGATGAAATCATCGGCGATCAGTCGGCGATGGCAGCGCCACCACACCGCTTCGGCACACATCACGGCGGTGCGTTGATCTCGTGCCACCTGCGCCAGGCGATCGCGCGCGTGCACATAGTCGGGTGTGGCCATGTAGTCGGCATACGCGCGGAATGCCGGCACACGCCATGCCGTGTTGGGTGAGTGATGGCCAGGACGGCGACGGCCGCCGAATTCGGGCATCGGCTGGAAATGGATCCCGGCTTGACCCAAGGCCGGCGCCATCGTCGCGGGTGAAAACTGGGGGTTGCGCCGCGATCCAGCGTAGCGGCGCACGTCGACCAGCATTTCGATGTCCGCTTCCTGCAGCAGTGCCAGGAACGCGTCCCAGGGCCGGGTGGAGTGGCCAATGGTCCACAACGTCTCCCGCGCGGCGGCAGTGCCGGCCCCATGGTCGTGCAGCGCGTCGCCAGTTGGGCGGGTACGGTCCACATCAGGGAACGTCATGGCGACATGGTGCCGACGCCTCGGTGAAGCGCCGTTGACGCGGTGACCGCTACCCTGCGCGCTTGCACAGGAGTCGCCCATGACTGAGTCCGCCACTGGCCTCGCCCGCACCGCACAAATCCTCCGCTTCCTGCTGAAATACCGGAGCGCAGGCGTGTTCACCGGACTCGACCTGGATGCCGCCACGCTGGACCCGGCCGATACCGCACAGGCCGACGGCAAGCCGGAAGAGTTCGTGACCGATCTCGAAGCGCTGGGCCCGACCTTCGTCAAGATCGGCCAGGCGCTCTCCACCCGTCCGGACATGGTGCCCGCACCCTATCTGGCAGCACTGGAGCGCATGCAGGACAACGTGGCGCCGTTGCCGTTCGAAACCATCCGCCAGGTGATCGAGGATGAACTCGGCGTGCGGCCCAACAAGGTGTTCGACACGCTGGAGGAAAAACCGCTGGGATGTGCGTCGCTCGCGCAGGTGCATCGCGCCACGTTGCGCGATGGCCGCGTGGTGGCGGTGAAGGTGCAGCGGCCCGGCATCACCGATACGATTCGCAACGATCTCGACGCGCTCGCCGCGCTCGCGCAGAAGGTCGACAGCTACACCGACATCGGCCGCCGCATGCGCTTCGCCGACTGGGTCCATGAGTTTCGCAAGACGTTGCTGGCCGAGCTCGACTATCGCGTGGAAGCGGAGAACCTCGACCGCTTCAACGAGCACTTCGCCGATTACCCGGAATTGTTCGTGCCGGTGCCGCTGTGGGATCTCACGCGGCAGAAGGTGCTGACGATGGAACTGGTCTGCGGCACCAAGGCCACGGAGCTCACCGGCTTGCGCCGCACCGAGCAGAAACTCGGCCACCTGGCATCGGCGTTGATGCGTGGTTACCTCGACCAGGTGTTCGTCCACGGCGAAATCCACGCCGATCCGCACCCGGGCAACCTGCTGGTCACCGAGGACGGCCGGCTGGCGCTGCTGGACCTGGGCATGGTCGCGCACGTGCCGCCCAAGCAGCGCGAGCGCCTGCTGAAGCTGCTGTTCGCCGCCGTCGACGGGCGCGGCGAGGAAGTCGCCAACGAATCGATCGCCATGGGAACGCGACTGGAGGATTTCGACGAGGAAACGTTCGTGCGTGAAGTCGGGCAGATGGTTGCGCGTTACGCAGCTCGTTCCGGCGCGCAGTCGATGGGCGAAGGCCGGATGATGCTTGACCTCGTCCGTCATGCGACCGCATGCGGCCTGCGCACGCCACCGGAATTGAGCCTGCTGGGCAAGACCCTGCTCAATCTCGAAGGCGTTTGCACGGCGCTCGACCCGGACATGGATGTCAAGCAGGTCGTCGAAGACCACCTCGAGCACGTCATGCGTCACCGCCTGCGCAAATCCTTCTCGCCTGCCAACATCGCAAGCGAGATGATGGAAATGCAGATGCTGGTGCGCGAAGCACCGCGTAAGGTCACCGAAATCCTTTCGCTGCTCGCTGAAAACCGCATGCAGGTGCGGATGACGGGCCTTGAGGAATCGCACCTGATGGAGAGCCTGCAGAAAATCGCGAACCGCATCACCGCAGGGGTGATTACCGCCGCACTGATCCTCGCTTCGGCGATGATGATGGACGTGGACACCAGCAACCGCCTGTACGGTTACCCGGCCATCGCGCTGGTGTTGTTCCTGGTCGCCGCCGCGCTGGGCATCGCACTGGTGTTGAGCGCATTGTTGAGTGATCGCAAGGCGAAGCCGCATGAGGAA
Source organism: Luteimonas sp. (assembly GCA_039919835.1). Taxonomy (GTDB): domain Bacteria; phylum Pseudomonadota; class Gammaproteobacteria; order Xanthomonadales; family Xanthomonadaceae; genus JALYOU01. The sequence continues at coordinate 5,032 of JBDSEX010000362.1, read as the reverse complement.
CGTGGACACCGTTGATTTCAGTCCACTGCCTCCAACCTACAGACTCCTTCGGAAGGGGAATCACAATGCACGTGGTGCGATGGTCAGGACTGTTGTTGTCGCTGGGCATGTTGCTCGGCTGTTATCCCAAAGGCGATCCGTCGAGACCGATCCCGACGACCTTGGTCGCAGCGCCGCAGGAAGCACGCCGCCTGGTCGTGGTGCTACCGGGCCGCGGCGACGATCTGGGCGGCCTCGGCCGCAGTGGCATCGCGCAAGCGGTGCAATCGGCATGGCCCGATGCAGATGTCATCCTGACCGGCTTGGCGCTTGGTTATTACATGCAAGGGCAGGCGGAACGGCGACTGCACGATGAAGTCATCGCGCCTGCCCGCACACGCGGCTACAAGCAAGTGTGGCTCGTTGGCGCATCACTGGGCGGCATGGGCGCACTGATGTACGACCGCGCGCATCCGAACGAGGTGGACGGCATCGTGTTGCTCGCGCCGTACCTGGGCGAAAAACAAGTGCTACAGGAGATTTCAGACGCCGGCGGGATCGCCGCATGGAAGCCCCGCCCTGCCCCGGCGGTCGTCGATGCCGACAATTTCCAATACGAATTGTGGCGTCATCTGCAGACGTGGTCGCGACATCCCGACAGGGCGAAGAACGTGTGGCTCGCCTACGGCAATCGTGATCGCCTGCGCGAGACGATGCCGTTGCTGATCCCGCTGCTCCGCAGCGAGCAGGTGCTGGTTCGCGATGGCGGACATGCATGGCCAGTCTGGTCGCCGGCGACCAACGACATCCTGACACGCGTGGGGACGGAAACCCCGGTGCGCTGATTTCAATTGATTTGACCCGGCATACCTCACGCCAAGCTGCCCCCAAGGCGCTGGGTCATAAGTGCAGCGCACCAGCGCAGATGCTGATGTGGTCAACATCCCCCGTCTGCGGACGTCGTCCCCAGGCGGGCTACACGCTGAGAGGAGTCAGTCGACTGCGCACGTCAGCACATGCGCATCGATCAGCCCAGCGCAGCTTCGATATCCCTTGCAATCGACTTCGGCTCATCCGTCGGCGCATACCGCTTGATGACCCGGCCGTCGCGGCCAACCAGGAACTTGGTGAAGTTCCACTTGATCGCGTCGATACCCAGGAACCCGCCTTTTTCCTCCTTGAGCCACGTCCATAGCGGATGCGCGGACGCGCCATTGACATCCACCTTGCGGAACATCGGGAAGGTCACGTCGTAGGTCAGCGAACAGAAATTTTTTATCTCCGCCTCGTTACCTGGCTCCTGGTGGCCGAACTGGTCGCATGGAAATCCCAGGACGTCGAAACCGCGCGCACCATACTCGCGCTCGAGTTGTTCAAGCCCGGTGTATTGGGGCGTGAATCCGCACCTGGAGGCGACGTTGACGATCAGCAATACCTTGCCCGCGTAATCGGACAGCGGTTTCTGCTGGCCGTCGATGTCGTCGGCGGAAAAATCGTATGCGGTGGCCATGGCACTGCTCCCTTGATGCGTTGCCGCGAGGATGCCGATCATGCCGATCGCTGGCAAGTCACCTGGCCGGCGCAGCCTGCAACGTGACCGGCGGCACGAACGGCTTGATCCCCAATGCATCGTGGATCTCACTGGGGTAGTAGGCCTGGCCGCCCTTGATCACCAACGCGACCTTGCGGATGTCGCTGATGTTGGTGGTCGGGTCGCCATCGACCAGCACCAGGTCGGCGCGCTTTCCCGCGACGATCGAGCCCCGATCGTCGAGCACGCGCGAATACTTGGCGCCATTCCAGGTCGCCACCTGCAACGCCTGCGCCGGCGTCATCCCCGCCTGCACGTAGAGCTCCAACTCTCGTTGCAAAGCGAAGCCCGCCAGCGCATCGGTGCCCGCGACGATCGGCACGCCCGCCCTGTACATGCGGCCAACGAACTCGACCATCTTGTCGTAGGACTTCGTATATTTCAGCGCGGTCGCGTCGTCGGGGATATTGAAGCTGCCAACGCGAAAGCCGCGCTGGGCACCCGGCGGCAGATGGTCCGCGATCGCCGCGTAGGCCGGATGCATCTGCCCTGCGCGTTGCGGTATGTCGTTGAACACGGCGAGGGTCGGATCGATGACCACCTGCCTGCTTGCCAACAGCGCGATGAAATCCTGCACGGGCTTCGAATCGAAATCCAGGCCGGCGGTGTTGTCGGCGACGAGATAGAAGCGCTGCAGCGTGCGGGTATCGGTGTCCGGCTTGACGAAGAAGTTGAGCAGCACCTGGTTGATGTGCTGGATCTCGTCGTAACCTTGCTCCACGACGTCCTGCGCACGCATGAAGGCGGGTACGTGGCCACTGACGCGCATGCCCTTGCCATGCGCATAGGCAACCGTTTCGCGCAGGTGCTCCTTCGGGAAGGAGTTGTAGATCTTGATCTGCGGATAGCCGTGCGCCGCATACCAGTCGACCGCCTTCCGGGCGCCGTCGAAGTCCTTGACCACGAAATCGCTCTGCGCCGACATCGCGCTCTCGCCTTCGATGAAACCGGCGGGGACGATATTCGGCGTCATCAGCCGGCCGTCCTTTTCCTCCTCGGCCATCGCCTGGAGCATGTCCTTGCTGTTGCCCATGTCGCGGACCGTGGTGACGCCGGAGGCGAGGTTGAGCCCGCCGCTCCAGCGATCCACGTGCCCGTGCATGTCAAACAACCCCGGCAGCAGTACGCGGCCCCCTGCATCGAAGACATGATCGGCAGTCCTTGCAGCGGCATCGCCGATGGAAACAATCCTCCCGTCCTTGATCAGCACGTTGCTGGCCAGGCCCAGCGTTGCATGCTCGCTGTCGAACACGCGGGCATTGCGGATCAAGGTACTGCCCGCCAACGGATGGCCGAGACGCTTGGCCATGTCCACCAGGACCTCTCCCTCGGCCTGCACCTGCCGCGCCTCCAGTGCCGCGGCGTTGCCTTGCCAGCCGTCCTCGATCAGCTGCATCCATCCCGGATAGATGCGCGCGAACAGCCGGGGCGCAACCTCCGAGGTCGCCCAGACAAAGCGCGGCGTGAAGCCCACACCCGTCAACGCCAGCAGCTGCACGGTTTGCTCGTCTTTACCGCGCATCACCTGTGCGTCGGCCACCTTGCGCATGGTCAGCGTGCCGGCCGGGAGCAACGGCAACTTGCCATCCGCGCGTTTGGCCAGCGCAGCAATCATGACCGAGGTTTCCGCGAAACTGCCGTCCAGCGTCGAGTATTGCGCCGTACCGCTGACTGCTTGACCGCCTTGATCGGAAGTCGATTTCCACCGCACCTGGTCGCCCGACCGGCTGAAGGATTCGTCGATCGGCGCACCCATTTCCGAGGTGCCCCTGACCTGGTACGTCTTGAACGTCCCATCCTCCGCAAGCGTGAATTCCTCCTTGATCTCGGGACCACGGCCGTTGTCCTTGAAGATGTAATCGACGCGGGTGATGCCGTCGTCACCATGGACGACGACTTGCTGGCCTGCCTGCTTGCCGCCCGCCACAAGTGCGACATAGCGGATGGTTTCGGCCGACCAGGCCGACCCCGCCGCACACAACAACACGCTCATCCCCAGGACACGCTTCATCGGGCATTCCTCTTCAAGGGTTGGATCAGGTAAGGGCGAACGTGCGGACGTCAACGCCCCTGCCAGGGATGCGCAACGCCCTCCAAGCACAATGGAACGGAAAAGGGACGGCACCCACGGCCACGCCGACGGCCGGCATGGACGCATGCAACGAAGCGACATCGTCGCGATTCGGATCGAGGATGACCGGCAGCACGGCGGGTCCGACTGGTGCATTCGCCAGTACCGGCACAGGCTGGTGCCCCGCGGTGACTCCCGCCAAGGCCAGAACTGTGCGTCGGTGATGTCGAGGCGTACCGGCTTGGACTGATCTCAGGTGACGGCAGCACGTGTAAAACGAGGCCGACGGTGGAATGCTTGCCTCTTGCAGCACCACCACTTTGCATGGCGGCGGCGTGGCGGGCTTCGGGATTCCGGCTGCCGATGGCATCGCCGGAGTCTACGCCCCGGCGATGCACCTGCGAATCATTGTTTCGCGGTGGGCTCGGACACCTTGGTGACCACTTCGGCGGTTGCTTCCTGCTTGCCGGCGAGCGCGATATCGGCGATAGAGACGATCCCCGCCAGCTTCCCGTCTGCATCGACGACCGGCACGCGTCGCACCATCTCCGCTTCCATCAGGCACACGCAATCCTTCAGGCTGGTTTCCGTGGTCACGGTCTTGCACGGCGTGCTCATCGCGTCACTGGCGGTGGAAGATCCCGCATCACGCCCCTCGGCGACGATGCGGACCGCAATGTCGCGATCGGTGACAACCCCAATCGGCGTCTTGTCGTCCTTGGACTCGACCACCGGAATCTGTCCGCAGTCGTTGTCCACCATCATCCTGGCGACCTCCCGAAGCGGGGTGTCCCGGGTACAGCAGCAGGGGTTTGCGGTCATGACTGACTTGATGTCCATCTGTTCGCTCCAGTGGGGTGGTGTGGCATTGGCGCCTTGCGGCGTTCAGGCCCAACACCTTGCCCCGCCCTTGGTCACTGTCGCGTGAACCACGGCACATGGATGGCCTGTGTCATGTGCCCGCTCAGGGCGCATCGGGTACGCTCGCGGTTCCGCTGGTCACTCCCTGGAAAATCCATGAAGCATCCGCTCGCCCTGGCGCTGGCCGCCATCCTCGGCGCCGCTGCGCCTGCCTATGCCCAGACGACGGCATCTGACAAGACACAAACCGGAGCCGCCGCCGTGCCCGCGCAATCCAATCCCCTGTTCACCCCCAGCACGCTGCCGCTGAATTACCCGGCGTTCGACAAGATCAAGGACGGCGACTTCGCGCCGGCGTTCGATCGCGGCATGGCCGACGAGCTGAAAGAGGTCGAGGCCATCGTCAACAATCCGGACAAGCCGACCTTCGACAATACGATCCTCGCGCTGGAACAAGCAGGGCAGCTGCTCGGGCGCGCGCGCACCATCTTCGGCAACCTCGACAGCGCCGACACCAACGACGCCCGCAA
>JBDSEX010000339.1:0-7414 GCA_039919835.1 Luteimonas sp. | reverse complement strand
CACCTGCGCGCGCGCGCGCAGCGGGCGGTTGGCCATCACGATGCCAGCCAGGTACACCGCGAGATAGCCGCTGCCGTTGATGCGGTTTGTCAGTGCGAACAAGGCCACCGCACCGGACAAGGCCAGCCACGGATGCAGGCCCGAGGGCAGGTCGTATTTGTTCAACGCCGCGACCAGGAAACGTCCACCGATGTAGCCGATGGCCAGCCCCGCGGCCATCGCCCAGACCATGCTCAGCGCGATCATCCAGATGCCGCCTTCCTGTTGCCCGGCGATCCACATGGTCAGCCCGACGGTGAGGAATACCGCGACCGGATCGTTGGCGCCGGACTCGATTTCAAGCGTGGCGTTGGTGCGTCGTTCCAGGTGCAGGCCGCCCGCGCGCAGCAGGAAGAACACTGCGGCCGCGTCGGTGGACGCGAGGATGGTGCCGAGCAGCATCGCCTCCAGCGGCGGCAGGTCGAGCATTTTCATTGCGGCCACGGCGGTGAGACCGGCGGTGGCGACCACGCCCACCGTCGCCAGCAGCAACGCTGGTTTGACGCTGCCCCGTACCTGCGCCGCACGCGTGCGCAAGCCGCCGTCGAACAGGATGATCGCCAGCGCCAGCGAACCGACGAGATAGGTGAAGCGCGTATCGCTGTAACGGATGCCGCCTGGCCCGTCGACCCCCAGCAGCAGGCCCAGCACCAGGAACACCAGCAGCAATGGAGCGCCGAAGCGGCGGGCGAGCAGCGAGGACGCGATGCCGATCAGGACGAGGACCGCGCCGCCGAGCAGGCGCAGGTCGATGGCGTGCAGGTGTTCCAGAAGGGGTGTCCGGTTGAGTATCAAGGCATCCTAACAAGGCTGCCTTGAATCCAGCCGTGACCAAGCGGTGTCGCTTTTTATTGGTCTGATGCAGGCGCGAACCCGTTGCTCAGGTTGTGTGGTGAACCCCTCGCTGCGGATCGCGCGGCTGGACCCGCACCGAGCCAATCGAAAGGCCTGCCTACCAATGGAACGGCATACATAAGGGAACGAGTCGCGCGACGATTTCCCGTGAATCGCTACCGCGAAAACCTGACGCATCCCCGAGGTCGGGCAGCCCGGACAATCCCCCGATTTGAGGATGCACACGCATGGGTTCCGGCGTTCGCGGGAACGACACGCAAAACACGCGCCGTTGGCGCCGCTCCCGCAAGCGGCAGTGGACGTCAAGCCGCCTGCTGCCCCATGCCGCGATCCGCGCGGCGATACCCCAATGCTTCCGTCAGGTGCGCGGTATGGATCTGCGCACTGCCAGCCATGTCGGCGATGGTGCGCGCCACGCGAAGGATGCGGTGCATCGAGCGCGCCGACAGTTGCAGCGATTCGATGGCGCGTTCAAGCAGCACCTGGTCGCGCGGGTGCAGGCGGCAATGCGCCATCGTCTCGGATTGGCTCAGCTGTGCGTTGGCCGTGCCCGCGCGCGCGGTTTGCACGTCGCGGGCAAGCGCGACGCGGCTGCGCACGCTGGCGCTGGATTCACTTGCAGGCCCATCGGGACGCAGATCCGCGGGAGGCAGGCGCGGCACTTCGATCTGCAGGTCGATGCGATCCATCAGCGGTCCGGAGATCTTGGCGCGATAGCGGCGAATGAGGTCATTCGTGCAGCGGCACCGGCCAGACGGATCGCCTGCCCAGCCGCAGGGGCAGGGATTCATCGCGGCGACCAATTGGAAACGTGCCGGAAATTCATTCTGCCGCGCTGCGCGGGAGATGGTGACGACGCCCGATTCCAATGGCTCGCGCAGCACTTCCAGCGCGCGCCGATCCCATTCCGGCAACTCATCCAGGAACAGCACACCGTTGTGCGCCAGCGAGATCTCGCCGGGACGCGGTTGCGCGCCGCCACCCACCAGCGCCACCGCGCTCGCAGTGTGGTGCGGCGAGCGATACGGACGCTCACGCCAGCGTGCGGGATCGAGTCCGCGCCCGCTGACCGACGCGATCGCCGCGCTTTCGAGCGCTTCCTCATCCGATGCCTCGGGCAGGATGCCTGCCAGTCGCGAGGCAAGCAGGGTCTTGCCGCACCCCGGCGGGCCGATCAACAGCAGGTGGTGGTTTCCCGCCGCGGCGATTTCCAGCGCGCGCCGCGCATGCGCCTGTCCGCGGACATCGGAAAGATCGGGACCGCGATAGGGCAGCGCCACGGGCGGGCTTGCCTGCGGCAAGACCTTGACGCCATTCAGGGCGGCGCACACTTCAAGCAGCGTGCGCGCGGTGCAAGCCACGACATCGCGCGCCAATGCCGCTTCGGCGCCGTTGCCCGGCGGCACGATCAACTTGTGCCCGGCCCGTGCGGCCGCGATCGCGGCGGGCAGCACGCCATCGACCTGTCGCAACTCGCCAGTCAATCCGAGTTCGCCGAGGAACTCGTACTGGTCCAGCGCATCGCCTGGAATCTGTCCGCTCGCGGCGAGGATGCCGATGGCGATGGGCAGGTCGAAGCGTCCGCCGTCCTTCGGCAGGTCCGCCGGCGCGAGGTTGACGGTGATCACGCGCGCCGGGAACTCGAACTGCGCGCACTGGATCGCGGCGCGCACGCGATCCTTGGCCTCGCGCACCGCGGCTTCGGGCAAGCCGACGATCGACATCCGCGGAATGCCGCCGGCCAGGTGCACTTCCACCTTGACCGCCGGTGCGGCCACGCCGACGCGTGCACGGCTGTGCACGAGCGCGAGTCCCATGGCGACGGGCTCAGTGCTGCTGGCTGTCGGGTTTGAGGCTGTCGGGTTTGAGGCAGTCGGCTTCGAGCTGCGCCACCGCCTGCTGCAGGGTTTCCAGCTTCTCGCGCGTGCGCAGCAGCACCGCGCGCTGCACGTCGAACTCCTCGCGCGTCACCAGATCGAGTTTTGACAGTCCCGCTTGCAGCACGGCCTTGAAGCTCTGCTGCAATTCCTCGCGGCCTTCGCGCATTCCCGGCGGCACCAGGCCGCTGAGACGGCGGGCGAGATCATCGATATGGCTGAGGTCGATCATGGCGGCGTGTTCCTGTACAGCTGCGGATGTGTTGCGAGCCTGACACGATGAAGTGCGTCATGTCATGGCCGCGCGGCGCTGCCCGGCGTGGGAAAAATCCTAGCGCGCTGGAGGACATCGCGTGACGGTGCAGGGCCACCGGGCTGCCAGGGCATCAGCGGCGACGCGGATCGGCGCGCACGGACAGCGAGTCGATCCTGCGTGGCGCACCGTCACGCTATCCTGCACCGAATCCAGCCGGAGACGCCGCAATGAAGATGGTCATGGCGATCATCAAGCCCTTCAAGCTCGACGACGTGCGCGAAGCCTTGTCCGACGTTGGCGTGGCCGGCATCACCGTCACCGAGGTGAAAGGCTTCGGCCGCCAGAAGGGTCACACCGAGCTGTATCGCGGCGCCGAGTACGTGGTCGATTTCCTCCCCAAGATCAAGCTCGAGGTCGCCGTCACCGACGACCAGGTCGATGCGGTCATCGAAGCCATCATGCACACCGCCGGCACCGGCAAGATCGGCGACGGCAAGATCTTCGCGTGGGAACTGGAACGGGTGGTTCGGATCCGCACCGGAGAGCTGGATGGGGATGCGCTATGACGATCGCTCTGCGCGAATGAAGCCTGCGCGATTCGCCGCCTGGCGAAATCCGCTGCGCGCCCATGCGTTGATGACGGTGGCGCCATGGGCGCGCCATGCGTACACCCCGAACTGGCGGCGGTTGCTGTCGCACATGCTGGTCACGCTGGTGTAAGCCACGGCGTCCCCCTTGCGTTTCGCCGACGCGCCGATGCGCGGCGGGCCGTACCAGACGGACGTTTCATTGCCCGCTTTGCTGGAATCGGTGTGGGTCTACGCGCGCACGCTGGGCAACGGCCATGTGCTGGGCGCGTTGGCCCTGGCCGGGATCTGCGTCACCCATGTCGTGACGCGCAACCGCGCGATCTTGTTTGCCATGGCCGCCGCGATCGCCGTGCTCGCCGCAGTGTTGCCGTTGACGATCCATCGCGATCCGCTGCATCTGTATGCACCGCATTTCTTCGCCGCCATATCAATCGCGGCGTTGGGCTTCGGCAAACCGGGCAGCGTTTTGGCGGCGCTGTTGGCGACGGTGATCATTGCGAGCCCACCTGGTCGATGCGACGCAGTCGTCCGCCTGCATGCCTGCATCCGGCGCCGTGCAGAAATAGAACCCGCAGGTGTTTATTCGCCCAACGCAGCCGCCACGAACGGCGGTAGCGTCAACGCGCCATGGTGGATGTCGGCGCTGTAGTACCTGCTATCGAACTGCTTCGCCCGCGCATCGACCTTGCGGAACTTGAAATCGCCTGATTTCTTCGCCAGCGTCGCGCTCCACCAGCCGGTCGGATAGCACGGCTGCGGGAAGGGCAACGTCTTGAAGGTGGTAAAGCCGGCCTTGCGCATTTCGCCGCGCATGGCGTTGATCAGGTCCAGCAGCACCAGCGGCGATTCCGACTGCTGCACCAGGATGCCGTCATCCTTCAGCGCGCGGAAGCAGCTCTCGTAGAACGACTTGTTGAACAGGCCCTCGGCCGGGCCGACCGGATCGGTGGAATCGACGATCACGATGTCGACGCTGCCCGCGTCGCAGTGCTCCATGTAGGCGATGCCATCGTCGAACAGCAACTCGGCGCGCGCATCGTTGTTGGAATCGCACAACTCCGGGAACCATTTCTCGGCCATGCGCGTGACCTGCTCGTCGATGTCGCACTGCACCGCCTTGGCGACGCCCGGATGCTTCAGCACCTCGCGCAGCGTCCCGCAGTCGCCGCCGCCGATGATGACTACGTGCTTGGGATCGACATGCGTGAACAACGCCGGATGCGACATCATTTCGTGATACAGGAAATTGTCGCGGGTCGTGAGCATGACCGCGCCGTCGATCAGCATCAGGTTGCCCCAGTCGGTGGTCTCGAAAATCTCGATGTGCTGGAACGGTGACTGCACCTCGTCCAGTTTCCGGGTGACCCGATAGCCGATGGCCGAGCCGGCAGGCTCGAAGTTTTCGTATTGCCAGGTGGTATTGGTCATCGATGTTCCGGACAGCGTGGAGTGGCCGCGGATTGTAACGAACAGGCGTAACGGGCCAGTGACATCGCCTACGATGACGCCTCGGCATCGGGGGATCGGCCACGACATGGCGACTGCAGATTCGCACGCGGCATTGATCGAACAAGCCTGGGTCGTGCGCAAATGCTTCGACATGACGGAAGAGACGCCGCATTTCGCAATCCTGGTGACGTGGCACGGATCGGTGGCGAGCGAGTCCGCGGGATGGAAGCGATTGACCGAGGTACTCGACTTGCCGGGCAGTTTCACCGTGTTCACCGATACGCATGACAAGCAACAGGCGCGGCGCGTGCGTCAGTGGTGTCCGCAGCCGGTGTACCGCAGGGGACGCTCCTGACGGACCAATGTGCAGGCGACGCTAGAATGCGTGCCTCCACGTTCCGGAAGCAACGCCCATGACCGCCTGGTCCATCGACCACGCCCGCAAGACGTATTCGATCCCGCACTGGTCCGAAGGCTATTTCGATGTCGATGCCGCGGGCCGCATCGTGGTGGCGCCCATGGGTGCCGAGGGGCCGTCGATCCCATTGCCTGACGTCGTCGATTCCGCGCGCGCCAGCGGGGCGAAATTGCCGATGCTGGTGCGTTTCCCGGACATCCTCGGCGACCGCCTCGGCAAGCTGCAGGCGGCATTTGCGCAAGCCATGCAGGAGTGGGAATTCAAGGGCGGTTACACCGCGGTGTATCCGATCAAGGTCAACCAGCATCAAGGCGTGGCGGGGACCCTGGCGTCGCATGCGGGCGAAGGGTTCGGGCTTGAGGCAGGCAGCAAGCCGGAGTTGATGGCCGTGCTGGCGCTGTCGCGGCCGGGCGGCCTGATCGTGTGCAACGGTTACAAGGATCGCGAATACATCCGGCTCGCGCTGATCGGCCGCAAGCTCGGCTTGCAGACCTTCATTGTCATCGAAAAGCCTTCCGAGCTGGCGCTGGTGATGGAGGAAGCCGCGGCGCTGGGGGTCAAGCCGGGCCTTGGCGTGCGCATGCGGCTGGCGTCACTTGGTGCGGGCAAGTGGCAGAACAGCGGCGGGGACAAGGCCAAGTTCGGGTTGTCGCCGCGGCAGGTGCTCGACTTGTGGAAATCACTGCGCGACAGCGGGATGTCCGACAGTCTTGGACTGTTGCATTTCCACATGGGTTCGCAGATCTCAAACGTCCGCGACATCGCCAATGGCATGCGCGAAGCGACGCGGTATTTCGTGGAGCTTTCCAAGCTGGGCGCGACGATCACGCATGTCGACGTCGGCGGCGGTCTCGGCATCGATTACGAAGGCACGCGGTCGCGCAGTTTCTGTTCGATCAATTACGGCTTGGCACAATACGCGTCCAACATCGTGCAACCGCTTGCCGAAGCCTGCGAGGAACACGGCTTGTCGCCGCCCCGCGTGGTCACCGAATGTGGCCGCGCCATGACCGCGCACCACGCACTGCTGGTCGCCAACGTCACCGAGGTCGAGGAAGCACCCGAAGGCCGCGTTCCGCCCGCGCATGACGACGAACCCATCGTCATCCGCCACCTGCGCGAGATCCACGACGAACTCGATGCACGCCCGGCGGCGGAACTGTTCCACGAGGCGCAGCATCATCACAGCGAAGGACTTTCGTCGTATGCGCTGGGCCAGATCGACCTGGCGCAGCGCGCGCGCATCGACGACCTGTTCTACGCCATCGCCCATGCGGTGCGCGCGCGACTGAACGTGGCCGAGAAAAGCCATCGCGACCTGCTCGACGAGTTGAACGAACGCCTGGTCGACAAGTATTTCGTCAACTTCAGCGTGTTCGAGTCGATGCCGGACGTGTGGGCGATCGACCAGGTCTTCCCGATCGTGCCGATCGAGCGCCTGGACGAAGCGCCCGGGCGCCGTGGAGTGATCGCGGACATGACCTGCGACTCCGACGGCAAGATCGATACCTACGTCGAGAACGAAGGGCTCGACACGTCGCTGCCATTGCACGCGCTGAAATCCGGCGACAGTTACCGGCTCGGTTTCTTCCTTGTTGGCGCGTACCAGGAAATCCTCGGGGACATCCATAATCTCTTCGGCGATACCGATGCGATCGAAGTGCGTGTCGATGGCAGTGGATATTCGATCACGCAACAGCGCAAGGGCGATACCACGGACGTGATGCTGGATTATGTCGGCTACAAACTCGCGGACCTGCGCGCGTCGTACGACGGCATGGTGAACGCGGCGCACCTCCCGGCGGATGAGTCGCAGCAGATGAAGGCGGCGCTGGAAACAGGGATGACTGGCTACACCTATCTCGATGATGTGCCGATTGCATGAAGATCTTGCTGCACAGGCAATAAAAAAAGGTGCCTTCTACCTAGC
>JBDSEX010000310.1:0-3919 GCA_039919835.1 Luteimonas sp. | reverse complement strand
CGAGGGTGTTGATCACTTGCCACATCGCGCGGCCGAGGTGCGGCTTGGCGTACGTCGCGCACAACTTGCGCAGGCTGACGGCGGTGCTGCTGAGGGTGGTATCGCTAGCGGTAGCAGTATTGACGGTGGCGGCGCTCAAGAGCATCTCCTGTGGATGCCTGTATTGTCCGGGTGCGACCGGGCCAGGGCAATGACACACACGTGGGGAGTGCGATGTGCGTTCAGTAAAACCGTGCCGGTGGGGCCGTTAGTGACGCGTTGGGTCGCATTCATCGCAGCGCGATGACCCTCGTCTTGTGTAAAAACCTTCACATGCGCTGGCCTCAGGGCGCTGGGACTGACGGGCTCGCGCAATGGATACGGCAGGCATGCGCGTAGACTCCCGGCAAGCGTCGCCGTTCGCGGTGCGAAATATTTGATCCCCATGTCGGCGACGTGCCTCCTTCCCGCAGATGACTTGCCCGGCATCGATCCCACGGTCGATTGCGCGCGCTGTGAAGCGATCTGCTGCCGGCTCACCGTCGTCATCCTGCCCGGCGATGCCGTGCCCGCAGGTCTCACCACGCACGACGACCATGGTCTCGAAATGATGGCGCGCGGCGAGGATGGCTGGTGCGTCGCGCTGGACCTCGACACGATGCGATGCAGCATCTACGAACAGCGTCCGCAGATCTGTCGCAAGTTCCCCATGGGTGGGCCGTACTGCCGCGCCGAGCGCGCCGAGTGGCGCGGGCTGGCCGCGGAAGTGGAATCGCCGCACGCGATCCCGATCCTGTTGCGTTGAGCGTTACGCGTGTCGCATGACTGCCTGTTTCGTAAACCCCGGTCCGCTCAAATCGTGGTACGTCTATCTGATCGAATGCCGCGACGGCAGCGTGTACACCGGCGTTGCCATCGATGTCGATCACCGGTATGCGCAGCATGTCGCGGGCAAGGGCGCTCGCTACACGCGGGCGCACCCGCCGTTGCGATTGCTGGCGCGCTTTGCGTGCGATGACCGCGCGGCGGCATGTCGTGCGGAGTACGCGGTGAAGCAGCTGTCGGCGGTGCAGAAGCGCGCCTTGTGCGAGGACGCCAGCCTGTTCGGTTTGTTGGTCTCGCCTGCGATCACAACAGGGCAGCGACCAGTTTGACGATGCCCCACAGCGACACGGCCCATACCAACGTGCGCACATAGGGAATGCCCGCGGCATACAACGGGACATAGGCCAGTCGCGCCCAGAAGTAGAGTTGCGCGCCCAGCACGGTGTCGGCGCTGCTGCGTTGCGCAAGCACTACGGCCAGCGCCGCCGCCGCGAAAAACGGAAATGTCTCCAGGAAGTTGCGCAGCGCGCGATCGACGCGTGCAGCAACGCCGGTCAATGCCGGAGCGGCGCCGTCGCGCGCCCCTGTATTCCATGCCAACCCGCGCTGGCGCGTCATGAGCGCGGCACCCACCAGCACGTGCGCCAGGCCGAGCGCGATTGCCCAGGTCAGCATCTGCAGTTCAATCGCCATCGGTGGTGCTCCGGTTTGTGAGCATGAAGACCATGGTGTCAGTTGCGCGCGGCGTTCGGCAGCAACATGATCTTGCCGTCGCGTTCGCCGCCGGCCGCAGCCGCCACAGCGTCCTTGATCTGGTCCAGGCCATAAGTCGCCTGCACGCGCGCAGAGAGTTTGCCTGTTGCGATCAATCCCGCGAGTTCGCCGAACAACGCGGCGCGGCGCTCCGGGGTCGCAGTCTTGTACCACTGCGACAGCCAGAAGCCGCGCAGGGTGATGCCGCGAAAGATCAGCGATGCGGGTGAGATCTGGCAGGCGTCGCCGCTCATCGCACCGTAGTTGACCAGCGTGCCGCCCGCGACCAGCGATTGCGCGAGGTGTTCGGTGGCCATGCCGCCGACGGCGTCGATGCCGAGGCGGATCGCCGCCCCGCCCGTCGCCGCGCGCACGCGTTTTGCGAGATCGTCACCATCGACCAGCACGACATCGCCACCGCCCTGCTCCACCGCTCGCATGGCCGACTCGCGGCGTACGACGTTGACCGTCTTCAATCCCTGCAATGCCGCGAGCTGGATGAGATATCCGCCAACGGCGGAGTTGGCCGCGTTCTGGATGATCCATTCGCCCGATTGCAGGTCGTGGAATTCCGACAGGAACAACCGCGCCGTCGGCGGGTTCACCGTGATCATCGCGAGCTGTTGCGGATCGGCGCCATCGGGAAGCGGTACCAGCGCGCTGGCGTTGGCGACCAGGTGTGTCGTCCAGGTGCCACTGCCGATCGGCAACAGCACGGTTTGCCCGACCTTCAGCGGTGCGACGCCTTCGGCGATCTCCACCACGCGTCCGACGCCCTCGTTGCCACCGACCGCAGGCAGCGGTGGCAACGCGCCGTATTGGCCGGTCAGCGTCAGGACATCCGAAGGATTTATCGGCGCGGCGAGCACTTCGACCAGTGCCTGTCCGTTGGTCAACGGCGGCAGCGTGAACGCCACCGCAGCGATGACGTCCTGCGGCACTGGGCCGCGTTGCGAATATTCGGCTCGTTTCATGTGGCTCTCGCTGAGTGCAGCGCAGCTTGCGCCGCTGCACTTTTCAACGTCAAGGCCGGCGCCGAGGTTCGCCGGCCCGCGCTCAGCGTGCCGTCTTCAATCGCCTTGCATTCGCCACCGCGCGCTTGCGCACCGGGGCCACGCCCCTGCTGGCGATCTGCAAGGCCGCCGATTCCATCTGGTTGCCGAGTTGCGTCATGTCGGCGGCGGACACACCACGGGAGGTGCCGAAGGGGGTCCACCACTGGTTCGACTGCTTGAACGCCATCCGGGTCAGGGTCGTGGCGATCTGCATCTGCGAGGTCACCGCCTGGCTCACCATCGCCTGCCACGACTCGGAGAACGCAGCGAGTTTCTCGTCGCCCATCGCTTGGAACTCCCGGCTATCGCGGCTACTCGGGACTGCACCCGCCATCAGCATGCGCGCCGTGCGGAGTGCGACCACCTGCGGTGCCGCGATCATGATCTCGGTCATCTGCTGTCCGAGCCGCGCGGCCTGGCGCTGGGTTTTGCGTGTCATGCGGATTCCCTCGAGCCGCTGGAGCGCGGCGAAGCGGGCGCATCATCGTCTGCACCCATGCAGGCTGGCGTGAACGATGTGGGGCAAGCGCGTGACTGCTACATTGCCGTTCATGCCGACGATTCCGTTCAACCTCGACCGCGACCACGTTGAGCTCAACCAGCTTTTGAAGCTGGTCGGGGTCTGCGACAGCGGCGGTGCGGGCAAGGCGCTGGTGGCACGCGGGTCGGTCACAGTCGATGGCGTGGTCGAACTGCGCAAGACCGCTAAGATCCGGGGTGGTCAGCGCGTGAGGGTCGGCGATGTCGAAATCCTCGTCGCACCTGTCGGCTGAATTTTCTTCCCGCGGGTTGTGATGTTCTCCCCCTTGCCGCGAATCATGTCCTTGAAACGCGCACCAGCGCCGGGGGCACCATGCAGCACACGCCTGACATCACCGTCGCAATGACCACGGATCTACGGGTCGCGTTCAGCACGTTGCTGCAGCGCCATCGCGGCATCGTGTTCAAGGTGGTCAACACCTACACGCGCCATCCGGATGATCGCGACGAACTTGCGCAGGAGATCGCGGCGCAACTGTGGCGGGCCTATCCCGACTATGACCCGGCGCGTACGTTCACCACATGGATGTATCGCATCGCCTTGAACGTGGCGATCTCATTCGTGCGCAGCAGCGCGCAGCGTGGCAGGCACGACGTCCCTCTGGATGAAGGCCTCCACGATCTCGCCGACCCCAACGCGGGCGATGCGGAATCCAATGAAGAACTGCGCAAGCTGCACAGCTTCATCCATGCGCAGGAACCGCTCAATCGAGCGCTGCTGCTCCTCTACCTGGAGGACCGCAGCCTTCGGGAAATATCCGATGTGC